>NZ_KB900627.1:0-924 GCF_000379125.1 Methylosinus sp. LW4
AAGCCATCGTCGACGCCGACGCGCTCGACGCCGAGCACTTCGGCGAAGACGCGGCACAGCGTCTCTTCCGTCGGCGTGCGCGGCGCGGCATAGTCCCGGCGCGATTGCGCGTCGGGATCGGGCGCCGGCAGCGCCTTGCGGTCCAGCTTGCCGCTCGCCGTCAGCGGCAGCGCATCGAGACGAACGAATAGCTGCGGAACCATATAATCTGGCAGCTCCCGCCGCAGCGCCGTCTTCAGCGCTGCGAAGTCCAGCTCTCCCTCGCCTGTCACATAGGCCGCCAGCCGCTTGTCGCCCGAGCCGTCCGCCCAAGCGACCGCAACCGCATCGCGCACATCCGGCTGTCGCTGCAGCGCAGCCTCTATTTCTCCGAGCTCGATGCGAAAGCCCCGGATCTTCACCTGATGATCGATCCGCCCGAGGAACTCTATGTTCCCGTCCCGACGCCAGCGCACGAGATCGCCGGTGCGATACATGCGCTCCCCTGCGACGAAGGGATTGGCGACGAAGCGTTCGGCTGTGAGATCCGCGCGGCCGAGATAGCCGCGCGCCAATCCGACGCCGCCGATGAACAATTCGCCGGCGACGCCGACCGCGACGGGCTCGAAGCCCGCATCGAGAATATAGAGTCGAATGTTCGAGATCGGCCGGCCGATCGGCACTCTTTCGCCAGAGTCTTTCCGCTTCGGATCGAGCTGCAGAGATTCCAGCTTCGTTTGCTCTGTCGTGTCTTCTTCGCTCGAAAGCGCTCTCGCATCGTCCGGCGCGCATCGATGAGCGCTGACGTCGATCGAGGCTTCTGTCGGGCCGTAGAGATTGTGCAGCTCCGCCGCCGTCGCGGCGTGAAAGCTCTGCGCCGCCGCAGCGGGAAGCTCCTCGCCGCTGCATATCACGCGGCGCAGGGAGCCGAGCGGGGCCATGTCG
>NZ_KB900627.1:1024-2211 GCF_000379125.1 Methylosinus sp. LW4
GATGGCGCGACGATCTGAGTCGCTTCGCCATCGACCACGGAAAAGCGCGTCCGCAGCGTCTCGTGCCGCGCCACGATCGCATTCACCGCCCAGGAAAGGGCCGCAATGTTCAACGAGCCGATAAAGCGAAACGCCGCAGGAATGACATAGGACGCCGCGTCCGAGACGAACTGCTCCAGAAACCAGAGCCGCTGCTGCGCAAACGACATTGGCGATTCCGATGCGCGCGCGGTCGATCGTATCGGCGGCTCGTCCTCCGCGCATGTTTGCGAAAGGGCTGCGATGAGGCCGGCCTTATGCGCGGTCAGGGCCAGCTTGATATCGTCTGTCAGCGCGCCGACGGGAGCCTCGACTCGCAGGCGACCCTCGTCGAGGTGGACGAATATGCGTCGAGACTGAATCTCGCGCATGAGCTCCATCGCATTCATATTTCGAATTCCTCGAAAGCGGCGGCGAGCGGCGCGCGATCGTCGTGGGACGGCTTCAACGCCTTCATCAGATCCACAGTCTCCGCGAGAACCGAGAGCCTATCGTCCCGGTACACGAGCGAAATCGGCAGCGTGACATTCAGCACGCTCGACACGCGTGCGACCAGCTGCATCACGGTAAGGGAATGTCCGCCGAGGGCGAAAAAGCCATCGTCGACGCCGACGCGCTCGACGCCGAGCACTTCGGCGAAGACGCGGCACAGCGTCTCTTCCGTCGGCGTGCGCGGCGCGACATAGTCCCGGCGCGATTGCGCGTCGGGATCGGGCGCCGGCAGCGCCTTGCGGTCCAGCTTGCCGCTCGCCGTCAGCGGCAGCGCATCGAGACGAACGAATAGCTGCGGAACCATATAATCTGGCAGCTCCCGCCGCAGCGCCGTCTTCAGCGCTGCGAAGTCCAGCTCTCCCTCGCCTGTCACATAGGCCGCCAGCCGCTTGTCGCCCGAGCCGTCCGCCCAAGCGACCGCAACCGCATCGCGCACATCCGGCTGTCGCTGCAGCGCAGCCTCTATTTCTCCGAGCTCGATGCGAAAGCCCCGGATCTTCACCTGATGATCGATCCGCCCGAGGAACTCTATGTTCCCGTCCCGACGCCAGCGCACGAGATCGCCGGTGCGATACATGCGCTCCCCTGCGACGAAAGGATTGGCGACGAAACGCTCGGCCGTCAGATCCGCGCGGCCGAGATAGCCGCGCGCCAGC
>NZ_KB900627.1:2311-219811 GCF_000379125.1 Methylosinus sp. LW4
TCTGGATCGAGCGGCAGATAGGCGCCGCCCGCCTTCAACACGCCGAGCAAAGCGACCACCATCTCCAGCGAGCGCTCGACGCAAAGGCCGACGATCGTCTCCGGCCCGACGCCGAGACCGACGAGACGACGCGCCAGCCGGCTCGCTCGCGCGTTCAATTCGCCATAGGTGAGAGCGTCTTCGCCGAAGATCGCGGCCACGGCGTCGGGCGTGCGCTGCGCCTGCGCCTCGAACAGCTCGTGGATGCAAAAGTCATGCGGAAACTCCGCCGATGTGTCGTTCCAATCTAGCAGAAGCTCACGGCGTTCCGCCTCGCTCAGAATATCGAGCGCCCGAATTGGCGTGGCCGGCGCATTTTCGAGAGCGCTCGAGAGACCGTCGAGAACAACGCGCATGTAATCGCAAATTTTTACCGGATCGATGGATTCCAGCGTTTGGACTGTGAGCAGAAAGCCCTCGCCGAAATCGTCGACAGACAGCGTGAGCGGGTAATTCGTGCGCTCGTCCGCAAAGATCAGCTCGGCGTCCTCGAAAGCGGATGAGCGGGCCTCGTCCGACTCGCTGTGACGGTAGTTCAGCAATGCAGAGAACAATGGCGTCGGCGCCGCCACCTTGCTGCATCGCTGCGCCAAAGTGAGCGACGCATGTTCATGCTCCAGCAAGCTTGCCAGCAACATGTGCGCGCTGCGCACACGGTCGACGACGCTTCCGTCCCCGAGCTCGATCCGCATCGGCAGAGTATTGATGAAAAGCCCGAGCCCCAGGCTGTCGCCGCCGCTCATCCGCCCGAGCAGCACCGAGCCGAAGACCACATTCTGACGTCCCGTCAGCTTCCCGAGCATTTGTGCGTAGGCGAGATGGAACAGGCTCGCGGCGCTGACGCCGAGATTTGTGGCGCTGTCCCTCAGTCGCTGCGCGAGGCGAGCGTCGAGCGCGAGCTTCGCCTCGATAATAACGCCATCGCCTTGCATATCGATGAGCCCGAAGGGGGCCGTCGGCTCGCTGACATCGCCCAGCAGTGATGTAAAAAATGCTTCATGCGCCGAAGCGCTCACACCCAAGCGCGCGCGCGCCACGAAATTTCGATAAGGCGTCGGCTTCGACGCCAGATTTGTCCTCCCCGACAGATGAGCCTGCGCCTCCTCCATGAGCAATTGGAGAGTGGCGTGGTCCAAAGCAAGATGATGCGTCAAAAGGAGAAGGAGCCAACGGCTCTTCTCTTCCTCATGCGCGACCACGGCCTGCATCAGCGGCGCAGTACGGACGTCGAGACGGATACGGCGCGGATCGAAGCGCGCGCGCATTTCCACGGCGGACTCGACCTTCACATAGTCGACGCCCAGCGTCGCATGGCGCCATACGACCTGCATCGGCTCTGATAGCCCTTCCCACACGATGGCTGTGCGCAGCACATCGTTTCGTTCGATCATCGCTCGCAGCGCCTCGATGAATCGCATCATCGTCTCATGCGACTGGAAGGCGAGCTGGACCGGCATGAGATAAGGGTCGCCGTCGACGTTCATCAGATGGTGAAACAATATGCCCTCTTGCAGAGGCGCCAATGGATAGATGTCCTGAATATTTGCGGCGCCGCCGGGAACCGATCGAACGATGCGATCGATCTCCGCTCGAGAAAGGCTCGCGAGCGTCACCATTTCCGGCGTAATTTCGTGGCCGTCGCTCGGGATGAGATTTGGCGGAACCGCCACATCGGGCCGAACGCCCGAGGCGCGCGCCAGAGCAGCCGGAGTCGGCGCGATAAAAAGCATTCGAGCGTCGGCGCGCACGCCGTGCCGGCGCAGCTGATCGATGACGCGAATCGCTTTCAGCGAGTGACCGCCGAGCTCGAAGAAATTGTCGTCGACGCCGACGCGCTCGACGCCGAGAACAGTTGCGAAGACGCGGCACAGCGTCTCTTCCGTCGGCGTGCGCGGCGCGACATAATCATGGCGCTCTCGCGCATCTGGATCAGGATCCGGCAGCGCCTTGCGGTCGAGCTTGCCACTGGCCGTCAGCGGCATCGCTTTCAGCTGGATAAGCAGCCGAGGGATCATATAGTCAGGCAGATCTCGTCGTAGCGCAGTTTTCACCGCGCCGATATCCAGCTCTCCGTCACCCGTCACATAAGCCGCCAAACGCCGGTCGCCCGTAGCGTCCGCGCGCGCGAGCGCTACGGCCTCACGCACGAGAGGAAGACGTCGCAGCGCCATCTCGATCTCGCCGAGCTCGATGCGAAAGCCACGGATCTTCACCTGATGATCGATCCGCCCGAGGAATTCGATATTGCTGTCTGCTCGCCAGCGCGCGAGATCGCCTGTACGATACATTCGCTCTCCGGGCGTGCCGAAGGGGTTCGGGACAAAGCGCTCGGCGGTGACGTCCGGTCGGCCGAGATATCCGCGCGCCACCCCGGCGCCGCCGATATAGAGCTCCCCGGAGACGCCCACGGGAACAGGCCCCCGCTCGTCATCCAAAAGGAAGATTTGCGTGTTCGAGATCGGCCGGCCGATCGGCGGATTTCGCCAGTCCTGCTCTTGCAAGCGAATGTAGGTGGAATAAGTCGTGCATTCCGACGGTCCGTAGAGATTGAACACGCCATCGAGATCGCGGCGTCCTAAAGCCTCGGCCAAAGCGGGCGGAAAAGGCTCGCCAGCGAGATTGACGATTCGCACGGACGGCGGCAGCGCGTCGCTCCTCGAGAGTTCCGCCATAGCCGACGGCACCGTATTGATCACATGCGCCGCTTCGCGTCCGTTCAAGCCGGCGATCTCGAGCACGTTTTTCGCGATCACAATGACGCCGCCGAAGCTCAATGGCAAAAACAGCTCGAAGACCGACAGGTCGAAGCACAAGGACGTCGACGCCAGCACCGTGGATGCGCCGGGCCGAATGAAAATGTCCTTCGCCCAATGCAGCATGGCGGCCGTGCTGACATGCGCTATGGCGACGCCCTTGGGTCTTCCCGTGGAGCCCGAAGTGTAGATGACATAGGCGAGATTCTGCGGCGCGGCGCGGCGGCCGAGCGCTTCGGCGCTCTCGCTTTCGAATTGCTCCCGATCCGCATCGAGCTGCAGGATTTGCGTTCCCGCGGGAAGCCGCTCCGCGAGACGCTCCTGCGTCAGCACGAGACGCGGCGACGCATCCGCGATCATGTAGGCGAGACGCTCTGCCGGATAGTCTGGATCGAGCGGCAGATAGGCGCCGCCCGCCTTCAACACGCCGAGCAATGCGACCACCATCTCCAGCGAGCGTTCGACGCAAAGGCCGACGATCGTCTCTGGCCCGACGCCGAGACCGACGAGACGACGCGCCAGCCGGCTCGCCCGCGCGTTCAATTCGCCATAGGTGAGAGCGTCTTCGCCGAAGATCGCGGCCACGGCGTCGGGCGTGCGCTGCGCCTGCGCCTCGAACAGCTCGTGGATGCACAAGTCATGCGGAAACTCCGCCGATGTGTCGTTCCAATCGATCAGCAGCCGCCGACGTTCGGGCCCGCTCAGCATCGGCAGCGTTCCGATGCGAGCGCGCGGATCGGCGACAATCGCTTCCAGCAGATTGCGATAATGATCCGCCATGCGCGCGATCGTCGACCGCTCGAACAGAGCGGCCGCATATTCGATCGATGCGCTCAATGCGCCCTCGCCCTCGGCGACTTCCAATGTGAGATCGAATTTCGACGTTCCGCTGTCCGCCGTAAGACTCTCGATCCGCAGGCCGGCCAAGGAAAACGCCCGCGCCGGCGCATTCTGAGAGACGAACATCGCCTGAAACAAAGGACTGCGGCTCATGTCGCGCGCCGGGCGCAGCTCCTCCACCAGACGTTCGAACGGAAGATCCTGATGCTCTTGCGCGCCCAGCGCCGCCTCGCGCACCCGCTCCAAAAGCGTGACGAAGCTCGGATCGCCAGAGAGGTCCGCGCGCAGAACCAGCGTGTTGACGAAAAAGCCGATCAGCCCCTCGAGCTCCACCCGTCGCCGATTGGCCGTCGGCGCGCCGACGCAAATGTCGCTCTGCCCGCTGTAGCGCGACAACAGAAGCTGAAACGCCGCGAGCAATACCATGAACAGCGTCGCGCCCTGCTCCCGAGCGAGGCTCTTCAGCCGATCCGCGAGCGCCGCCGGGATCACGAAGCGATGCACGCCGCCGGCGGAATCCTGAACCGCCGGACGCGGATGATCTGTCGGTAGCTCCAGAACCATGGACGCATCCGCCAACCTCCGCCGCCAATAGGAGAGCTGCCGCTCCAACCGCTCGCCGCGCAGCCAATCGCGCTGCCAGGCGGCGTAATCGGCATATTGGATGGGAAGCGGCGGGAGCGGCGACGGACGGCCTGCGACGCGCGCCTCATAGAGCGCTGCGAGCTCGCGCATCAGAACGTCGGTCGACCATCCGTCGGACACGATATGATGCAGCGTGAAGGCGACGAGATGCTCGCGCGCCTCTTCGCCGACGCCGAGATCGATGATGAGGACGCGCAGAAGCGGCCCCTGCGTCAGATCGAAGGGCCGACGCGTCTCCCGCTCGATGAGACGAAGCGCCTCGGCGGCGCGCGCATCCGTTTCGAGATCGCGCAGATCGACGAGGGGACAGTCGATCTCCAGCGATGGCGCGACGATCTGAGTCGCTTCGCCATCGACCACGGAAAAGCGCGTCCGCAGCGTCTCGTGCCGCGCCACGATCGCGTTCACCGCCCAGGAAAGGGCCGCAATGTTCAACGAGCCGATAAAGCGAAACGCGCCCGCGTTATTATAGGCGGAGCTATCGGGTTGAATAATATCGAGCAGCCATAGGCGCTGTTGCGCATAGGACAGCGGCTTCCTCGCGCCGCGATATGCCGCGATCGGCCGCTCCTTGTCCGACTCCTCGTTCATTCGAGTCCGCAACAGCTGCAATTTTTCGGGAGACAGGCGCGACAGGCGCTCGATCAGCTCAGCCATTATCGTTCTTCCAGACTCGCGTGTTCAATCGGTCAGATCAGGATTTCGGTTCGGCCGAAGAGAAGCTTCGCGTCGACGCCCATTTCATCGTTCAACGACCGAATATACTTGGCGATCTCCGCCATGTAGACGTCGTCCTCGGCGGGAGTGAGGGCGAGGAGATATCGTACCCATGGCTCGCGCCCGACCGCATAGATGAACGCCTGCCGACAACGCACAGCGCGCGCGAGCTCCAGAGCGGTGTTGGAATTGCACCCATTTGAGCGGCGTCCCTGGCTATGTCGATGATCGGGCTTGTTCGGCAAAATCGGCCCATAGACCCAATTCAACGGCGCGCCGACGCATTCCATTCCGACGAAGAGAGTGTCGATGGGACCCGTCTCGCGAAGCAGATGCGCGTAGATCTCCGAAACCAGGCAATTGGAGTCGGCGGCGAAGAGCAGGCTTCGCGTTCCGAGGCGCAGAAAATAGGCCGTTTTCGCGGAGGGCAGATCATTGTGCTCCCCCAGGAACGGAACCGCGACAATTCGGCCATTGGGAATGGCGAATTCATCGAGGCAATCGACCTCCCGCACATTCGAGAACCCGAGCTGACGCGCCAGCAGCGTCAGCGACAGATCGCCATAAAAAACGCCCGAGCTCCTCGGCGCTACGAGGGTCCCGATCTTGCGTCTCAACCGCAGTAACGTCTCGATGACGAAATGATCGTGGTGCCCATGCGTGATGAGAACATAATCGATCCACTCCGGCAGATCGCCAAAGCTGAAACGTTCCACGTCATGACGCTCTGGACGCGGCGCGATCAGCGGATCGACGAGGATCGAAACCCCTCCGCTCTCCACGAGCACGCAGGCGTGCCCGAAGTATCGAATGCGAATTCGATCGCCGCGCCATGGCGCTCGAATGGCGCCGTCGCTCTCGCGCAAAATGGCTCGCAGCTTCGCGTCCTGCGACGTCGGAGAGTCCAGCAAGGATCTGATCTCGGCGAAGGATTTCGGCTCCTGTTCCAGACGGAACAGCTCGTCGATTTTGGGATCGTCGAAAGCGACGTTCCAATCGAGAGAATCGTCTCCTGGCAATCTCGGCGTGCTCATATAATAGGGACGCTCGAGGTCGGTCTCCTGACGAAACAGGCGTAGCGACTGGGCCTCCTTCTTATAATATCCGCTCTTGTAGAGAAGCCCTTCGAGCGGCCGCACGATCGGTCGATTGTAGTAATCGTAGAGAAGCTCGACATAGCCACGCAGCGGTTCGGGAATCCGTCGATAATAGCCCTCGAGGCTTTCGCCATTCGCTTCGTTGACGAGCCGATTGTGAAACGCGATCAGCGCGCGCGCGAAAGCGAGATTATCCGAAAAATCATCCTTCATCTTAGCCGAGAAGTCGCGAACCTCGGCTAGGCGCGACGTCGGGACGTCGACGAAAGCGCCGCCCAAAAGCTTGGGATTGCGGCAAGAGGTCTCGTGAATTCCAGGATTCGCGAGATAGGAGTCGAGCGTCGTGATCTGGTAGTTCAGAAGATGCAGACTCTGCGTGACCGGAGACATCACATGGGGCCACGCCACCCATCGTCCGACCAAAGGCTCTACACATACGCTCTCCGCGAGAGCGTAGCGGATCTCGTCAGACATGCTGCGATCCTTCCTTTTCGAGCCCATGAGCGACGGCCTGCGCATCAGCGGTGGAGTCGATCTCCGCGAGAAGAAAGCTCAGCGTCTCGTCGATGGCCGCGCCGGCGGTCGCCTCGATCTCCGCGGCGAGCTCGCCGAGAGTCCCTCCCTCGAAAAGCGTCGTGATCGGAATGTCCTTGCCGAACCGCTGCTGCGCGCGCGCGACCACTTGAATCGCAGACAGCGAGTTGCCGCCGAGATCGAAAAAGTTGTCGTTGCGCCCGATCTCCTCGACGCCGAGCACGGCGCGCCAGATATCGGCGAGGAGAAATTCGACAGCGCTGATGGGATCCTTGCTTTCCAGCGTGTGTTCCGTGGCGGCCGTCGCCGGCTCGAACAGCGCCGAACGATCGACTTTTCCATTCGGAAGCCGCGGCAAGGCGGGGAGAGCGACGATGACATCGGGGACCATGAAGGCCGGCAGATTCTGCTCGACATGCCGGCGCAACGCGGCTTCGATCTCTCGCGAATCGTCATTTGCGACGACATAGCCGATCAGCCTGGCGCCGTCCCCCTTCTCCCCGCGCACGACCACGACTGCCTCGGACACATTGGGATGGGACGACAGCACATCCTCGATTTCTCGAGGATCGACGCGATAGCCGCGCAGCTTGATCTGCTCATCGAAGCGTCCGAGAAACTCGAGTCCTCCGTCCCGGCGGCGCTTTACGCGGTCGCCGGTACGGTAGAGTCGTTCGCCGCCGTGGCCGAAGGGGTCTGGGACGAATTTCTCAGCGGTCAATTCCGGCTGGCCATGGTACCCTCGCGTCACGCCCGGACCGCCGATATAGAGCTCGCCGGCAAGGCCCACGGCCGATAGGTCGCCATCCGGCCCGACGACATAAGCTCGGGCGCCGGGAATTGGCTCCCCTATGCTCACGGGGCTCGCCCTGTTCTCATGCTCGGCGATTTCATGAATCGTGCTCCACACGGAGCATTCCGTCGGTCCATATTCATTGAACAGAGCGGCGTGTGGCAGCGTCGCAAAGTGAGCGTCGACGACAGCGCGCTTGCAAGTCTCGCCGGCGACGACGCAGCATCGCAGCGATGCGCAGGCCTGCGGGGTCGCCACTTCCAGCAATGCGGAATAGAATGACGGCAGACATAGGAGATGCGTGACCGACTCTCTCTCGACGAGACGTATGAGCGCGCCCGGATCGCGCCGCACCCTCTCGGACGGGATATGCAGCCGGCCGCCCTGGGACAAGGTCCAGAACAGCCCCGCCAAAGAGCTGTCGAAGGAAATGGACGACAAGAGCAGGAAGCCGGCGACAGGCTCCGCGTAACGCTCCAAGCGCGCGCGCGTCGAGGCGACGGCGTTGCGATGCGTCGCCATCACGCCTTTCGCGCGGCCCGTCGAGCCAGACGTGTAGATGATATAGGCGACGTTTTCAGGCGCGACGTTCGAAATGACAGGATGGTCCGGCATTGAGCCGAGGACATTCTGATCCAGAATTGCGATTGGAACCGCAATCTGGTCGAGATTCGAAGCCAGCTCCCGCGTCGTGAGCAGAGCGCCCGCCCGCGCATCGGATAGAACATAGTCGATCCGGCCGGGCGGATAGGCGGGATCAAGCGGCACGAAGGCGCCGCCCGCCTTAGACACGCCGATGATCGCGGCGACCAGCTCTACCGAGGGTTCGAGAAGCACGCCCACCGGCACGTCGGGGCCGACGCCCAGCCGCTGCAGCCAATGCGCGATCTGATTTGCGCGTACGGCTAATTCGCCATAGGTCATCGTCGCATCGCCCGTCGCCACCGCGACATGATCGGCACGCGCATTTCGGCCGATCCAATGATGAATAAGCTCCGGCGCGACTGTACGAAGCGAAGCGCCTTCGGACATTGCGACGATTTGCGAATATTCTGCCGCGTCCGAGAGACGTAGCGCCGCGATGCGCGTCGTCGGAGACGCCAGCAGATTGTCGACGAGAGTTGTGAAATGCGCCGCCATCCTGGCGATGGTCTCTTCGTCGAAGAGGTCCAAATCATGCTCGAAACGCAGCCGCAGTCCCGGCGCCTCGTTGAAGACATGCAGAACGAGATCGAAGATCGCCGAGTCCGTGCTCACTTCCTCGACGTCGATCGCGAGACCGGATAGCGACAGTCGCTCGATCGGGATATTGTGGTGAACGAACGCCACTTGGAACAGAGGATTGTGACCGAGGCACCGCTTCGTCGCCAATTTTTCGACGAGCATTTCGAATGGCGCATCCTGATTCGATTGGGCGTCGACAGCGGTCTCATGCACACGCGCGAGCAATGTCTCGAAGCTCGGATTGTCGTCGAGCGTCGTGCGCAGAACGAGAGCGTTCGCGAAAAATCCTACGAGCCGCTCGAGTTCGGGATGCGTGCGATATGCGATGGTGGTGCCGACCGCGATGTCCGTCTGGCCGCTGTAATGATAGAGCAGAGTTTTGAAGGCCGACAGCAAGACGACGAACAGCGTCGTGTTCATCCTTCTGGCGAGATTTGTAAGTCCCTCGAGAGCCTCTTGCGACAGCGTCCAGGAATAGCGCGAGCCGCGATTGCCTTGCGTCGACGCGCGCGGCCTGTCGGTCGGCAGCGCCAGCAAATCGGGAAGTCCGGCGAGCCTTTGCGCCCAATGGTCGATTTGCCTTCGGCCCGCCTCGCTCGTCATTAGGCGACGATGCCAGGCGGCAAAGTCGCCATATTGCACGGACAGCGGCGCGAGCGGGTTTGGCGCGCCCCTTATCGCAGCCTCATAGAGCCGCCCGATTTCCTGGATCAGCAGCCCGCTGGACCATCCGTCCCAAATGATGTGATGGATCGTCAGCAGCAAGACATGCCTTTCGATGCCCAAGGTCAGCAAGGTCGCTCGCATCAGCGGCGGCGCATCGAGATCGAAAGGCTTCCGCGCCTCGACGTGTGACAATGCCTGAACTTCTCTATTTTGCGCCTCCTCATCGAGGCGACACAGATCGGTTCGTTCGAAGGGGAATTCTGCATCGCTTGCGTAAAAGAGCCGAGGAACGCCGCAGTCGCTCACGAAACCAGAGCGCAGCACTTCGTGACGACGAATAATTTCTCTCAGGCTCGACTGCAGCGCTGCCGGATCGAGGGCTCCTTCGATGCGCGCCAGTAGCGCTATGTTGAACAATGCCGGATTGGGCGACACTTGGCATTGAAACCAGATGCGCTCTTGGCCGTATGACAGCGGATCGTCGCCGGGCGCCCGAGGAGCGATGCGGTCTCGAGATATCTTCAGTGAAGAACGGCCCCGCAAGCGGAGCTCGAGAAGCTCGCGCTGACCCGGAGAAAGGCGCGCCTTTTTGTTCTGCTGCTCGTTTTCGATCTCGATCGTGTCCATGAGGCGGTCGCTCCGAATGGCTCGTTTCTCGAGGGAGGACTCGCGTCTCAGACGCGAGCTTCCGCCATCTCCTGCGCGCGACGAGACGCTTCGGCGTCGCTCAGCTCTTCGATGTCGGCGAGAATAAGATCTTCCACGCGCTCGGCGAGCTTGGCCACTGTCGAAGCCTCGAACACCACAGGCAAAGGCATTTCGATTCCGAAGGCGGATCGAATGCGCGAACGCAATCGAATCGCGAGAAGAGAATGTCCGCCGAGCTCGAAGAAATTGTCCTCGACGCCGACGCGCGGCGTCTCCAGCGCCTCGGCCCAAATCTCGCACAAGATTTCTTCGGTCGCATTGCGTGGCGCGACATAGGCGCGCGAGACATGGGCGAAGGCGTCGACCTCCGGCAATTTGTCGCGGTCGACCTTGCCATTGGAGATGAGCGGCAGCGCGTCCATGCAGACGAAGGCGCTCGGAACCATGAAGTCCGGCAGCGTCTGCAACACATGCTCACGAAGAGCGCTCGCGTCGAGCTGCGGCGCGACCACATAGGCGATCAGCCCATGCGCGCCCTTGGACAGCCGACGAGCGACGACACACGCTGCTTCAACGAGCGGATGGGTGACGAGACAGGCTTCGATCTCTCCCGGCTCGATCCGATGTCCGCGAATCTTGACCTGATGATCGGCGCGGCCCAGAAATTCAATGACTCCGTTCGGCCGGTAGCGTCCCAGATCGCCGGTTCGATAAAGGATCGAGCCAGATGGTCCGAACGGATCGGGGACGAAGGATTGCGCGGTCAATTCCGGGCGACGGAGATAGCCTCGGCCGACCTGAACGCCGCCGACGCAGATTTCGCCGGCGACGCCCGGCGGCGCCAAATCGAGGCGCCGATTCAAAATATAGATCTGCGTGTTGTCGACAGGCCTGCCGATCGGAACGCTGAGGTCGTCGCCTTCGGGCGCCGCGTCGATCGGATAATAGGATACGTCGTCCGAGCACTCCGCCGGTCCATAGGCGTTCAGAAGATGGATATTCGGAAAGCGCGCCATGAAGCGCCGGCACAGTTCCGGCGTGAAGGCCTCCCCGCAAGGCAGAAGCCAGCGGAGCCGAGCCAGTCGCTCGCCATCCTCCACGACATCGAGCAGCGCCTTGATCATCGACGGCACGGCTTCGAGAATAGTGACGCCGCGACGATCGATCTCTTCGAGCAGCCGTTGAGGATCGCGCGAGATTTCGTCGGGGAATATCTCGACCCGCGCGCCGATTGCGATCGCCGTGAGGAACTGCCAGACGGAAATATCGAAGCATTGCGACGCTGTCTGCGCGATGACGTCATCCGCGGTCAGATTCAGCGCGCGTTCTTTCGTGATCAGATTATTGAACATGCCTCTATGCTCGACCATCACGCCTTTCGGCTTGCCGGTGGAGCCGGAAGTAAAGATGACGAAAGCGAGATTTCGCGGCTCATTGCGGCGCGGCGATCTCGTCGTCGTGGCTTCGCCGCTCGTCATCGGCGCGATCAGAAGCGGCCGTTCGGCCTCATCCAGTGCCTCGCAGAGCGCGCTCGCTCGCTCGAGATGATCGGTCCCGGCCAAGATCCATTCGACCTCGGCTTCCTTCAGCACTTGCAAGATCCGTCCGTCTGGATAGGCGGGATCGAGCGGCAGATAGGCCGCGCCGGCCTTGAAGACGCCGAGCATAGCCGCCAAAAAGCTCAGCCCGCGCGTGTCCCACAAGGCGACGAGGCTGTCTCGTCCGACTCCTGCCTCGACCAATGCGCTCGCGATATGATTCGTGCGTTCATCGAGCGCTCGATAGGTCAGCGTCTCGCCCTCGCAGGCGGCGGCGACGGTGTCTGGATGCCGCGCTGCTTGCGCCTCGAAGCGCTGCACGAGATCGAGCGGCTCGCCATAGTCATGATCCGTGTCATTCCATTCGACGACGGCTCGGCGAAGTTCCGCGGGGGCCAGGAGCTGTACGTCGCCGACCCGCCCGTCGCTCTTTGCGATCAATTCTTCGAGAGCGCGCTGAAAATGCGTCGCCATGCGCCCGATCGTCGAGGCCTCGAACCGCTCGCGATCGTAAGTCAGGCGGAGCGTGAGCGTGTCGCCTGGAATGGCGACGAAGGTGAGCGGATAGTTGGTGTGAACGCGAAGCTGCAGGAGATCGATATCGAGAATGTCCTTTTCCCCGCGCAGGCTGGGGTCGATCGGCGCGTTCTCGAAAGTGAGCAGATGTTGGAACAGGAGCGCGTTGGCGCGTGGGATGGAACTCCAGCTCTGGATCATCGATTGAGAGACGAACTCGTGCTGGCGCATCTCCAAATTGCTGGTCATTATCTTTTTCAGCCAATCGATGATCGGCTGATCCGGCCGGATGCGCACACGCAATGGCAAGCCGTTGATGAACAGGCCCAATGCCGTCTCTGAGCTCGGAAGATCGATCGGACGGCCGGCGACCGTCACGCCGAACGCGACCTCGTCCACATCGGCATATCGGCCGAGCAGCAGCGCGAGCGCGCCCTGGACAAAGGTGTTGACGGTCAAGAGATGCCGGCGCGCGAGCTCTTCGAGCTTTCGTCGATCTTCCGCCGAAAGGGTCACGACGACGTCGTCGACGGAAGCGGCCGCCTCGGCTGTGACCTCTGTCGCCCTGGCGCCCACCAGCGGCGTCGGCTCCGAAAAGCCCTCGAGATAGCGGCGCCAGAAGCTCTCCGCGGACGCCAGGTCCTTGGTTCGCAGCCAGGCGATATAATCGCGGAACTGTCCTGGCGGCTCGACGTCGACGGGCTCTCCCTTCAGCTCGGCGGCATAATGCCGGCGAACGTCGAGCAGCAGCGGAGATGTGCACCAGTCGTCCATGATGATGTGATGGAAGCTGCGCACGCAAATGTGCCGATCGTCTCCTACGCGAATGATCTTTATGCGCATCAGCGGCGCGATCGAGAGATCGAATCCGTCTTCGCGTTCGCGGCTCAGCAATCGATCGATGTAGGACAATTGATCGGCATCGGATAAATGTCGAAGGTCGATGATGTCGACCGGCAAATCGACGCGGCTGTGAACCACCTGATGGGCGCGCGCCTTCACATCCCATTCGAACGACGTGCGTAAGGCGGCGTGCCTTCCGATCACTCGGCGCCAAGCGCTAGCGAAAGCCTCGACGTCGAGCGGCCCTCTTATCTCATAGCGTTCTTGCATATGATAGAGGCCCGTCCCCGTCTGAGACAGGGCGTGAAAGAGCATCCCTTCCTGCATCGGCGTCAACGGATAGAGATCTTCGACATCGCCGTGTCGATGCAGGATGCCGTCGATTTCGTCCGGCTCCAGCTCCGCGAGAGCGAATGGGGCTGCGAATTGCGCGAGCGCGCGTTCGGCCTCGGATTTCGGAGCGGCTTCTGCGCCGAGCGTCAACCCCGGCGCCAGCAGGCGCACGGTCGGATGTTGGAACAATTGACGCGGCGTCAGCTCATATCCGGCTTGCCTCAGCCTGCTCGCAGCCTGAATAGCTCGGATCGAGTCGCCGCCGAGGGCGAAGAAGCCATCGTCGACGCCGACGCGCTCGACGCCGAGCACTTCGGCGAAGACGCGGCACAGCGTCTCTTCCGTCGGCGTGCGCGGCGCGGCATAGTCCCGGCGCGATTGCGCGTCGGGATCGGGCGCCGGCAGCGCCTTGCGGTCCAGCTTGCCGCTCGCCGTCAGCGGCAGCGCATCGAGGCGAACGAATAGCTGCGGAACCATATAATCCGGCAGCTCCCGCCGTAGCGCCGTCTTCACCGCTTCGAAGTCCAGCTCTCCCTCGCCTGTCACATAGGCCGCCAGCCGCTTGTCGCCCGAGCCGTCCGCCCAGGCGACCGCAACCGCATCGCGCACATCCGGCCGTCGCTGCAGCGCAGCCTCTATCTCTCCGAGCTCGATGCGAAAGCCCCGGATCTTCACCTGATGATCGATCCGCCCGAGGAACTCTATGTTCCCGTCCCGACGCCAGCGCACGAGATCGCCGGTGCGATACATGCGCTCCCCTGCGACGAAAGGATTGGCGACGAAACGCTCGGCCGTCAGATCCGCGCGGCCGAGATAGCCGCGCGCCAGCCCGACGCCGCCGATGCACAATTCGCCGGCGACGCCGACCGCGACGGGCTCGAAGCCCGCATCGAGAATATAGAGCCGAATGTTCGAGATCGGGCGGCCGATCGGCACTCTCTCGCCAGAGCCTTTCCGCTTCGGATCGAGCCGCAGAGATTCCAGCTTCGCTCGCTCTGTCGTGTTTTCTTCGCTCGAAAGCGCTGTCGCGTCGTCCGGCGCGCATCGATAAGCGCTGACGTCGATCGAGGCTTCTGTCGGGCCGTAGAGATTGTGAAGCTCCGCCGCCGTCGCGGCGCGAAAGCTCTGCGCCGCCGCAGCGGGAAGCTCCTCGCCGCTGCATATCACGCGGCGCAGCGATCCGAGCGGGGCCATGTCGACGACGCTCATGAATGCGCGCAGCATCGACGGCACGAAATGCAGTGTCGTGACGCTATGGCGCTGGATGAGCTCCGCCAGGCGCGCCGGCTCGCGATGATCGTTTGGCGCGGCGAGCGCGAGACGCGCGCCGGCCTGCAGCGGCCAGAACAGCTCCCATGCCGAAACATCGAAGCCCAATGGCGTCTTCTGCAGGACCGTATCCTCGGCGGTCAGGCCATAGCGCTTCTGCATCCAATCGACGCGGTTGACCACGCCGTGATGCGGCGCGGCGACGCCCTTGGGCTTTCCCGTGGAGCCCGAAGTGTAGATGACATAGGCGAGATTCTGCGGCGCGGCGCGACGGCCGAGCGCCTCGGCGCTCGCGCTTTCGAACTGCTCCCGATCCGCATCGAGCCGCAGGATCGGCGTTCCCGCAGGAAGGCGCTCCGCCAGACGTTCCTGCGTCAGCACGAGACGCGGCGACGCATCCGCGATCATGTAGGCGAGACGCTCCGCCGGATAGTCTGGATCGAGCGGCAGATAGGCGCCGCCCGCCTTCAACACGCCGAGCAAAGCGACCACCATCTCCAGCGAGCGCTCGACACAAAGGCCGACGATCGTCTCCGGCCCGACGCCGAGACCGATGAGATAACGCGCCAGCCGGCTCGCTCGCGCGTTCAATTCGCCATAGGTGAGAGCGTCTTCGCCGAAGATCGCGGCCACGGCGTCTGGCGTGCGCTGCGCCTGCGCCTCGAACAGCTCGTGGATGCACAAATCATGCGGAAACTCCGCCGATGTGTCGTTCCAATCTAGCAGAAGCTCACGGCGTTCCGCCTCTTCCAAGAAGGGAAGATCGCCGATGCGCGCCTGCGGATCGTCCAGAACGCCGGCGAGCAGCGCATGATACCGGCGCGTCAAGCGCTCGATCGTGGTTGCGGTGAACAGCTGCGTCTCGAACTGAAACGACAGCAGCAATTCCTCGCCGACCTCGGCCGCCATCACCGCGAGGTCGAACATTTGCACACGTTCACGCAGGCGCGACGATCGCGCTCTACGCCCGCAAAATGAGAAGGGAGCCCCATCCTCGCCGAGCGCGAGAGCGGCGAAATCCGCCGGCGCTTCCGCTTGCGCCTGTTGGAGAACGAACCAGCTCTGGTAGATCGGCCATTGGCTTTCATTGCGTTCGGGCTGAAGACGTTCGACGATCAGCGGAAATGGGAATTGCTGATGCCGGAGCGCGCCTCGCACCGTCGCATGCGTCCTATGCAGAAGATCGTCGAAGCTGTCTTGTGATTGCGCCCGCACCCGCAGCGCGACTGGATTGACGCAATTTCCGACGAGTCCGACCGTCTCCGAGCCCAAGCGGCCGCTCGTGGGAGCGCCGACGACGAGGTCGGACTGTCCGGTGACGCGATGAAGAAGCGCGAAATAAGCGGCGAGCAGCAGCGAAAACAGACTTACGCCCTCGCGTTTGGCCCGCTCCTTCAGCCTATGTGTCGTCTCTCTGTCGAGCCGCAGCGGCGCCGATCCTCCGACGTAATCGGGAATGGAGGGGCGCGGAAAATCCGTCGGCAATTCGAGCGAAGGCAAGGGGCCGCTAAGCTGGTCGCGCCAATAGCTCCAATCCCTTTCGGCGGCGGACGATGCGAGATAATTCGCTTCACGACGAACGAATGCGCCATATTCCCCGCTCGTGGGCGGAGCAAAGCGGCCTCCCGCCTCCAAGGTGCAATAGGCGGCGTCGAGCTGCGAGATCAGGAGCAGCAACGACCACAAATCGACAGCGATGTGATGTGCGACGAATAGGAGAGTCGAGCCGCCGTCGCCCCGACGATAGAGGATGATCCGAAACGGAGCCTGCGCGTCGAGATCGAACGGACGTTGGGCTTCTCGCGACAGCGCGCCATTCAGCTCGGTCGCCGTCCAGGCCGTCGCATCCTCCAGGCGCAGCCGATCGGCCAGAGCTTCGAGGGGAAGCGCTTCCTGACCGACGCCGTCCGAGCCGGAGCGATAGACGGTGCGAAGCTGCGCATGGCGCTCGACGAGCAATGACAGCGCCCGGCGGAAGCAGTCGAAGTCCAACGTCTCGTCGATATCGAGCGCGAGATGCAGATTATAGGCGCTGCTCGCCGCATCGAGCCGATGGACGGTCCAGATAGCGCGCTGGCTGTAGGATAGAGCCCGTGGGTCTGGCGTGCGCGCCGCCTCGCGCGCCGTCGATGCGTCATCGTCAGCGAGCCCGGCGAGCGCTTCGGCTGCTTCCGCAAAGCTCGCATCCGAGAGCAAAATCCCGATCGGCGTTTCGATTCCGAGCACGGAATCCAGTGAATGCTTCACCTCGATCGCCCGCAGCGACGAAAGTCCGCTTCGAGAAAGCGAGCTGGCGGCGTCGAAATCGCTTTCCGGCGCCCCCAGTGATCGCGCCACTCTGGAAATGAGAAAGCGCGTGAGAAGCGCGGCCTTTTGCGCCGGCGCCAGATAGGAGAGCGCCTCGCGCAGGAACGCCTCGGCCGGCGCCGCTCGCTCCGCCGCGGCCGGCGGCGCAGAGAGATGCGTGCGGGCCAATGTCCGCAGATCTCCTGATAAATAGCGTTGTCGACACTCCGCCCGCCGAAGCTTGCCGCTCGACGTCTTGGGAACCGAGCCGGGCTGCACGAGCAAGATATCGGTCGGCTCGATATCGACCTCATTGGCGACGCAAGCGCTGATCTTGCGAAGCAGCGCGTCGCCGCCGCCATTTTCCAGAGCCGCCAAGAATGATCGATCCGGCTCCGCCACGACAATGAGAGCTTCTCGATCGTCGATGGTCGCAGAGAAGGCCGCCGTGCAGCCGCGTCGCAATCCGTCGATCTGCTCATCGATGACGCATTCTATGTCTTGCGGATGAAAATTTCGGCCGGCGACGATGATCAGATCCTTGAGGCGGCCGGCGACGAAAATCTCGCTCTGCTCCATGAAGCCGAGATCGCCCGTCCGCAGATAGGCGCGCCCATTCCCTCCGGCGATCGTCGCGCCGAAGACGCGCGCCGTATCGTCCGGCCTGTTCCAATAGCCCTGCGCAACGCCTGGTCCCGCGATCCAAATTTCGCCGACTTCACCCGGGGCGCAGAGCTTCGTCGACTCGGGGTCGACGATTTTGACTTCATATCCCGGCCAGCCGTGGCCGCAGCCGACGACGGCCGTGGATTTGGCGCCTTGCGACGGGACGATGCGGCGCGCCTCCAACGCCTGCCGATCCACTTCGATAATCGGTAGCGGCCGGCGATGCGTCGGCGCCGTCGCCACCAGCGTCGCCTCCGCGAGCCCGTAGCAGGGATAGAAGCTGTCACGCCGAAAGCCGGCGCCCGCGAAAGCTCGAGCGAAGCGATCGAACGTGGACGCGCGCACCGGCTCGGCGCCGCTGAACGCAATGCGCCAATGGCTCAAATCGAGATCGCGCTTGTCTTCGTCCTTTATCTTGCGCGCACAAAGATCGAAGGCGAAATTCGGACCGCCGCTCGTATGCGCTCGATAGGCGGAGATCGCCTTCAGCCAACGCAGCGGCTTTTCGAGGAACGCCATGGGCGACATCAGATAGGCGGTCGCGCCGATATAGAGCGGCTGGAGAATATTCCCGATCAGTCCCATGTCGTGATAGAGCGGCAACCATCCGACGAGATCGCAGCGCTCGTCATGTCCGAAGCTCTTCTCGATGAGCGCCTGGTTGCTGATGAGATTGGCGTGCGTGACCATCACGCCGCGGGGATCGCCGGTCGAGCCCGACGTATATTGCAGAAAGGCGATCTGATCCGGCTGCGGCGCATGAGCGCGCCACGCTTCCGCCTGTTCGGAGGAGATCACGTCGGTCGCCGCCCAGGGGCAAGGAATTCGCGCCGATTGCTCGCCGGCCTCGTTCTCGAACCGTTGGCGCAACGCCTCCGTCGTCAAGATCGCGGCCGGTCGCGCGTCGCGGAATATCGATTGCAGCCTTTGCAAATGCCGGCCGGAAGGCGGATAGGCGGGGACGGCGACAACGCCCGCGTAGAGGCAGCCGAAAAAGGCCTCGATATAATCGAGGCCCGGCGGATACAGCAGCAGAGCGCGCTCGCGGGTCAGCCCCAGCGCGGTCAAATGCGTCGCGATCGCACGCGCTCTGCGATCGAGATCGCCATAGCTCAGACGCGCGCCTTCTCTCTCGCCGTCGTCGAGAAAGACATAGCCCGGCTTCGTCCCCTGCTCGGCGGCGCGAATGCGCAACAGATCGACGAGATTGCGGGCGGCGAGAGGAAGGTCGGTCCTGCGGACGCCATCGAGAACGATCGCCATTTTTCGCCGTTTCCTTTGCACTTTCCCGATCGTGACGCGACGCGCCGATCGGTCACGACACGTAGCTGAGATAGGATTTGTAGAAGGGCATGACGCGCTTGGGCGGGACGCCGGCCCACATGCCGAAAGCGATCAGCGCATTGTAGTAGACGTTCTGGAGAGGCATGCCGCGCATCGCCGCCAGCAGGCCCTTCAGAGCGCTGTCTTTCGTGTGCCAATCGACGTTGAAGGACAGGGCGCAATCGAGGCTTCTGACATGATGCAGCGTGCCGGGCGGCATGTAGAGCAGATCGCCGGGACCGACCACGATCTCGACGCCGCGCGCATCGCGGTAGAGCGGATAGCGCTCATGATCGGGATTTTCCACGTCTACGCTGCACCAGCGCCAATTATAAGGATAGCAGCGTTGCAGATCGTCGTGGGGGAATAGGGTGAAGCGCTTCCGACCGGAGATTTGAAAGAACAAATTGTGAGTCAGAAGACAGTCGAAATGCAGTGGCGTGAGGCTCGCCGACGGTCCGAGAAACATCTGCGCGAATTTTGGCCAGTCGGCGCCGTACCACGACGGAAAATAGCTTCGAGGAAAGGCCGCGAGATCGGCGCTCGCGTCACGAAGCACGCTGGTCAAAGGAATGTCGTGCAGATAGAGCGGCCTCGCGCCATCGGGCTCCCCCGCCGCCAGGCGTCTCTCATAGAGCTCCAAGCTGTCGAGATAATCAGCGAGCGGCATATGAGAGATTTTGACGCCGGATGCGGTCCATTCCTTCAGCGGCGTCTTCAAGTCGCCGGCCCGACGACGAAGATGATCGAAGGTCCAATCGGAGAGAGCCGCGCATTCTTTCAGAGCGCCTCTCACGACCACCGGCCGCGCGGGACGAATGTAGAATTTCACGAAATCGTCAGGCGACAGACGATCCAGCTCTGCGACGCCGTAGGGCTTCGACATTCCCGCTCCCGCTCTTTGATTTTTTACGATCGCGCGTCTCGCGAGAGCGCGCCGAAACGCGATCTCGCCGCACGACGATGAGACAGGCTCAGGAGGCAGCCGTCTGAGCTTCGGCCATTTGCCGGCGCAAGCTCAAGGGACGCATGTCCGTCCACACTTCTTTGATGTAGGCGAGACACTCCGCTTTCGGACCCGTTTTGCCAACGGCGCGCCACCCGGCTGGAATGGCCTTGTAATCCGGCCAAATCGAATATTGCTCTTCGTGATTGATCACGACCGTGTAGATCGTGCGATCCTCTTCGTCCCGATCCATGAGCCGGCTCCTCTCGTTGCAGTCTCGCAGAACGCCGAGATCGCATTCTGCTCGTTCCACAAAGCTAGACGGATCGGCCTCGCAAAACACGCCAATGAAAATTTCAGAAACTGCTTCTTGGACCAGCGGGGCTCATCGCCGACCGGCGTCGCTCGCCGAAAGGTCGCGCGAAGCACGTCGAGACGCATCGCCTCGCGGCGAATAGCGCGACCGCGCGTCCGAGGCTTCTCGTCGGATTGGATCACGCTCCCGATCGCAGCGTGCGGAGAGCGCGCGCAGACGCCCGCTCACGATCGCCGAGCCTGCCGATGCGCCGCTCGCGAGGCGCGCTATTCCGAGGACCGGAGCGCGGCGGATTTCGGCGCCTCGGCCGAATCGCGTCGCGCATGAAAGCGACGGGCTCCTCGCTTTTTCCACCAGATATAGACGCCGGTCGCCGACAGCGCCGTGAGCGCGAGGCCGAGCGCGCAAACGAAGAGCCTGTAGGGCAGACCGAATATGCGCGCCATATGCAGCGCGTAGAGCCAGCTCTCGATCGTGTTGCCGACATGCTCGCCCGTGGGCTCGGACGCCTCGATCAAATGGCCGTCGTCGCCGTCGAGCATCACATATGTGCCGCCGCCTTTCGGCGAGCGCTCGAAGAGATCCCGCCCGCCGCGGACCTCGTAAATATAGGCGTTCGCCTCTTCCAGATAGGACAGCGCCAAGGCTTTGCCGATCGCGAAGCCGCGAATGGCCGATTGCTCGGCGATGAGCCGCTCGCCGGTCTCCTGCGCCGCGCGCCAGTCGAGCATGGGCGGCCGGTACGCGCGCTTCGGCAAGGCCAGATAGAGATCGAGCGACGAGTGGAAGTCGAACAGAGACCGCATCACCGGCTCATAGACGAAGGGTCGCAAGTTCATCATCACGCTCGACCAGGCGAAGACGAACAGCGCCGCCCATAGCCAGAGGCCGCCCGCGCGGTGGAGATCGAAATTCAGGCGATAGAAGCCGGCGTTGCGCTTGACGAGCCAAGCCGGCTTCCAGCGCCGCACAAAGGATTTCGTCGTGGGCGGAAAGGTCAGATAGAAGGCCACGAAGCAATCGAGCGTCCAGATCGTCGCGACGATCCCCAATATCAGCTGGCCGGCGACGCCCAGCATGAGACGCCAGTGCAGATCGTAGATGAAGGGCATGAGATTGACGAGGCCTTCGGAGAGATCGGCGCGCCTGCGTCGGCCGAGCTCCGCGCCGGTCCATGGATCCACGAAGAATTCCGTGAAGCCGAGATCATATGGCGCCTGCGTCTGCGGATTCTGCCGCGGGGCGAAGGAGATCGAGACTTGATCGGGCTCCGCATAGGTGACGGAGATCACGCGGCCCTGCGGGACTTGCGCCTCGGCGCGTGACGCCAGCGCCGCGAGTCCGAGCGGCGGCGCATCGATCCGCGGCGTCGCGAAGAGCTGGGGCGCGAAGACGCGCTCCAGCTCCGTGTTGAAGGCGAGCAGGCTGCCGGTCAGGCCGACGACGACGAGAAACGCCGCCATGGCCAGCCCGGCCCAGCGATGCAGGAAAACGAAAAAGCCGCGCAAGCCTCTTCCTCCTCTCTGGAGGGCGGGTCCGACGCTCGGCGCCAAAGGGGCGCCGAGCGTCGGCTAAATGTCGTCAGAACTCGGCGCGAATAGAGGCGAGGAATGTCCTCGGCGCGCCGGGCGCAATGCTGAACCGATCGTAGGAATGCAGATAGTAGGTCGTGTTCAGCAGATTCTTGACATTGAATTGGAGCGACACATTTTTCGCCCAGGGCGCGAGCGAGGCCGGCAGGCGATAAAGGATCAGCGTGTCGACTCTCGCATATCCCGGCAGCTGGAAGTCGTTCTGATTGTCGCCCTGACGTTGTCCGACCGCGAAGACGCCCGCTCCGAGGCTCAAACCCTGAAACTGGCTCGAAGCGTCATATTTCACCCATAGGCTTCCAGAGTGCCGCGGAACATTCTGCAGGCGATTGCCCTCCTGGCCGCCGGTGAGCGGCGTTCCATTCGCGTCGGCGATGATGCGCGCGTCGTCATAGCTGTAATTGCCGATGACGCTCCAATTATCGTCGATGCGGCCGGTGACGTCGAGCTCGACGCCGCGGCTCTCGACGAGGCCCACGGGACGAGAGAATTGCGTGCCCGGGATCGACTGCACGACTCCCGATTTGGTGATGTCGTAATAGGCGAGAGTCGCGACGAGGCGCTTGTCGAGCAGCTCGGCCTTCACGCCCCCTTCCCATTGCAGGCCGCGTTGTGGCGAGAAAGGAAGGCTGCCGGGGCTCGGAATGCCATTGGTCGAGCCGAAGGAGCGCGTGTAGTTCGCATAGAAGGAGAGCCACGGCTGAGGCTGCAGCACGACGCCGAGGCGAGGGCTCCAGGCATGATCGACAGCGTTCTGGAAGCCGGCGCCCGTATCCGAATTATAGAGAGATCGCGCCTGCTGGAAGGAGCTCGAGCTGGAGCCATAACCATAGCTCGCCCAGTCGTGACGCCCGCCGAGCAGGACATGCACGCGATCGTCGAGGAAGGAAATCATGTCCTGGCCATAGATTCCCTTCCAGGATTGACGCTGGTCCCAGTAGAAGTTGTTCGCGGGCTTGATATAGCCGGTGGTCGCATAGGCAGGCGCATAGGCGTTGAGCGGCGTGATGGACGAGCCGTCACAGCAATAGCCGAAGTCGTGATTCTCGTCGTAGCGATAATCGGCTCCGAGCAGAATTTCGTGGCGGAACGGGCCGGTCTCCAGCTTCCCTTTCAGATCGAGATTCGAGTTGAGGACGGCGCGATGGGCGTTGACGTCCCAAATGCTGAAGCCCGTCGCGCCGGTCGGCGCATCGAAGGACGAAATGTCGGTGAGCCTTTGAGCCCATTGCAGGTCGGTATACATGAAACGATTGGTGAGGCTCCAATCCTTGTCGAAGTCGAAGGTCCAGTCATAGCTGACCAGCCCTCTCTCCAGGCGGCTCGGATTCGCGCGCGTCACTGCGGGACTCTGGAGATAGCGGCCGACGGGCAAGGACGCCGGACGGTCTCCGATGGCGGGGAGGACAGTATCCGCGTCCGAGACGAAGCTCGTGTTCTGATATTCGAAGTCGAGATTGAACCGCAATTGCTCGGTCGGACGCCAGCTGAGCGTGGGCGCGACGAACGCGTCCTGATTGGTCACGAAATTGCGAAAAGAATCGGCGTGGTTGAACGAGACGTTCAGCCGATACAGCCAGGTCTTGTCCTCGGTCAGCGGGCCGGTGGCGTCGACGCTGGTGCGCGTGAGGCCCCAGGAACCCGCCTGCTCCTCGATGGAGTAATAGCGGTAATCGAGCGGGCGCTTGGTGATCAGATTGACGGCGCCGCCCGGCTCCAGACGTCCATAGAGCATGGCGGCCGGCCCTTTGAGCACCTCGATCGATTGCAGATTGGCGGTTTGGAGATGCGTGAGGTTCGGCGTGGCGAGATTGTTGCGGAAAATGCTCGAGCTATCGAACCCGCGAATGGTGAAGCCGTCATAGAACGTGTCGCCGCTCGGCTGCACGCCGGAGACATTGCCGACGATGGCGTCCTGGACCGAAATGGCCTGCTGGTCGTCCAGCACCTGCCGCGGAACCACCTGCACCGAAATCGGATTCCGCATCGTGTCGATGCCGTCCTTGGTCGAGCTGGCCGGCTGGCTCGCGGCGGCGTAGCCGGTGAAGCGGTCTCCTGGCCCCTCGGCCGGCAGCGCCGGCCGGCGCTGCGCCGATGAGTCGCCGGCGACATCGATCGTGGGGAGCGCCTCCTGCGCGAGCGCGGCGACGGACGGAAGCATGAGGACCAATGCGGAAACGCCCCGCAAGAGGATCGAGTCTTTCATAGCTGAATTTCTCCTGGCGCGACGACATTGGCCGCGCGAAAGCCGAAAGGAAGGAAGATGCGGCGGAGCCGCTGCTCGGGCTCAGGAGAAAAGGGGCGGCGCGCGGGGCGACCAGGAACTCGCCCAGCCGCTCGGCCGGCCGCTGCGCTTGTCGACCGGGGGCCAGACGCCGCCGCGCGGCGCGTCGAAAGCCGGCGACCCGGCGAGAGAGGCGTGGAGGAGGTCGAACGCCGGCGGCGCCGCATCGCAATTGCGGTCGCAGGCTCCAAAGAACAGGCAACAGAGCGGCTCGTCGTGGCCGGGAGCGCGCCGATGAGCGTCCGACTTCTGCGCGACGCAAGCGACGGAAGGCGTCGATGCGCCGAGCTCCGTCGTCATCGAATGCGGCGACCTGCCGCCGCCGATCGCGGCGAAGGCCTGGAGGGCGAAACAGAGCGCCGCCAAGCTCATGAAAAGCCAACGGAGCCTTTTCGCCAATCCCTTCGGGTGAGTTTCAGCCGCCGTCATGGCGCCGAGCCTCCGCATCTCGATTTGTCGCCGCCGATCGAGTCTACGCCGATCGATTCCGGCAAAATACGTATCGACCCTCCCCTTAGTCTCACATATCGAGCGGCGACGACGAAGATAGGCTCACTGTATCTTCCGAGCAACAGAGTGGCGATCGACCGACAGCGCCCGCCATTGATTTATCGTAAAGTTTTCGTCAGATCGATGCGGCTTCGGCCTCGGCGTCCCGGGCCGGCCGCGAGCTGCAGCGTGACCACAACCGATCGGCTATGCTCACGCTATAGATTCTCTGCTCGGGAGCGAATTCAGATCGATCGCGAGATCAGAAGGCGCTCTTCGAGAAAATTTTCCCCATAAGAAGGGTGAGGTCATGCGTATTCTCCTCGTCGAGGACGAGCCGGAGATGGGGCGTCTGATCGCCTCGCTCGTCGCGGAAGCCCAATTCATCGTCGATCGCAGCGGCTCGCTCGAGGAGACGATCGAAGCCGCGACGCGGGCCGACTATGGCCTCATCCTTCTCGACCGGCGCCTCCCGGACGGCGACGGCTTGTCGATCGTCGCCGATCTGCGCAAGCTGCGGCCCGGCGTGCGGATCATAATGTTGACGGCGCTGGACTCGCTGGACGACACGATCTGCGGGCTCGACGCGGGCGCGGACGACTATCTCTCCAAGCCGTTTCGCGGCCCGGAGCTGATGGCGCGGATCCGGGCCTGCATGAGGCGTCCGGGCGCCGAGCCGCAGCCATCGCTCTCCGTCGCCGGCCTCACGCTCGACCTCGCCAGCCGCGAGGTGACGATCGGCGGCCGCCCTGTCGGCCTGCATCGGCGCGAGCTCGCGCTGCTCGAAGCGCTGATGCGGCGCGCCGATCGCGTCGTGGCGCGCGAAGCCTTGCTGGACGAGGTTTACGGCCTCTACGCCGAGGTCCAGCCGCATACGCTCGACACGCTCGTCTGGCGATTGCGCAAGCGGCTGGAATCGCTGGGCGCCGGCGTCACGATTCATCTCGCGCGCGGCATCGGCTATATGCTGACGGAAGCCGCGCGATGAGCGAAGGCCCTTCGCTGGCGCTGCGGGTGGCGACCTATCTCCTGGCCGCGCAGCTCGTCGCGGTGGGCGGCGGATGGATTTGCGCGCTCGTCCTCGGCCTGTTCGGGCTCGAGGATTTTGCGACCTCCCTCGATGAGATCGCCTATCCGCGCACGCGCGAGATGGTCATGGCTTCTCTCACGCGCGACGCGGACGGGGCGCTGCGAGTGGAGCCCACGCCGGCGCTGCGCGCCGAATTGGCGCGGAACCCGAAATTGAAATATGCGGTGTTCGAGCCTGAGGAGATGCGCCCGGCGCGCGGCTCCGCGCCAGAGCTCGTGACCGCCTTGACGAGCCTGCGCTCCCTTCATCCGAGCTGGGTCCATTTCTCGCTCGATCCGCATCCGCGCAGCCGGCCGACCGGCTATCTGCAATCGCGCGAGACGCCCTATGGCGCGGTGTCGGTCGGCGTTCACGGCTTCGCGTTTCGCTGGCCGGACATATTCGTGTCCATGTACTACGACGCCAAATGGATGAGCGCCTATTTCGGCCCCGCCATTCTCTTTTCCATTGTCACGAGCTGGTTCGCCGTGCGCCACGGACTCGCGCCGCTGCGCGACATGGCCGCCGAAGCCGCGCGGATCGACATGGATTCGCTCGAGCAGCGGCTTCCCGATGCGAAGACGCCCGCGGAGGTCCGGCCGCTGGTCGTCGCCTTCAATCAGGCGTTGGAGCGCCTCGACGCGGGAGCCGCGCGGCTTAGGCGCTTCACCGCCAACGCCGCTCATGAATTGCGCACGCCCGTCGCGATTTTGACCGCGCGCCTCGACGCGCCGAAGCAGCCGAGCTTTCTCGTCGATCTGCAAGGCGACGCGCACCGCATTCGCAACATCGTCGAGCAATTGCTGGCGACGACCCGCCTTTCGGACAGCCCTGCGCGCATGGATGAAACGGTCGATCTCGTGGCTTCGAGCCGGCGCGTGGCGGCCGATGCGCTGCTGCTCGCCGTTCAGAGAGGTCGCCAAATCGAATTCGAGGCGCCCGATTCCGCGGTCCTTGTCCGCGGAAATCGCGCGGCCATCGAATCCGTTCTGTCCAATCTCGTCGACAATGCGCTGCGCGCCGAGCCCGAAGGCGGATCAGTGATCGTCCGTGTCGGCGCCGACGCCGGCGACGGCGCCGTGGTCGCGGTCATCGACCATGGCGAGGGAATCGCCGAAGCGGATCGCGCGCTCATTTTCGAGCCGTTCTGGCGCAAGAGCGAGGCGCCGCCGGGAACGGGCCTCGGCCTGGCGATTGCCAAAGAGGTGATGACGCGCCTCGGCGGCCGAATCATGGTCGGCGACACCGAAGGAGGAGGCGCTACGTTCACGCTCGCTTTTCGGCGGCCGCCGCGAGACCGAGACGGAGCGAATTGCGAGCCTGCGCCCCAAAATTCGAGCGATGGCGAATGGCCGGCGAAAACGCCGCTCCCGCGATGAGGTCGGGCTTCATTCCGTCTCTGGCGCGCAAGCCGCGTCGATGATGGACGCCGCCGCGTCGATTTCCGCTTCCTCGACGATGAGCGGAGGAAATAGGCCGAGGAACGATCCCATGGCGCGGGTGAGGAGCCCGCGCTCGGCCAGCGTCGCGCGCATCGGCTCCGCCTCTCCCGAGCACGCCAAGCCTTGCAGAAGGCCGATGCCGCCAAGCGCCGCAAACGCGCCGCGGCGCTTGTAGAATAGTTCCGTGAGCCGGTCTTCGAGGCGCCAGCCGCGATTCTGCACCCGTTCCAGAAAGCCGGGCGCCGCGAGCGCGCTCATCAAGGCGCGCCCGCTGACGAGCGTCTCGCGATCGACGAGGCGCGGCCGGTCCGGCGCCCCGCGCGCCAATTTTTGCGTGACGACCAGCGCCGCCAATGGCGGGGCGTTTCCTGGGCGATGAAGGGCGACCATCACATCCGGGGTCACGCCCGTCCATTCATGCGCCCACATCATGCCGGAGCGGCCGAAGCCGCTCAAGCTTTCGTCGTAAGCGAGGACGAGCCCATATTCGTCCGCGGTCTCGCGCAGACGCGCGAGCAGCGCTCCCGGAACAATCTCGAAACCCGCTTTCGTCCTCACCGGAGCGACGAGAATTCCCGCCGTTCGATTGTCGATCGCCGCGGCCAATGCGCCCGGATCATCGGTTTGGAGCAGCACGACCTCGCCATCGGCTTCCAAGCCCGGGGGCAGGCCTCCCGCTCCATCCGCGGCTCCGGCGCAGACGATGAGCTGTCGCCGCTTGGGGCGGCTACCGATCCGATGGCGCCGCCGCATCGTCTCGACCGCATAGCGCCAAGCCTCCGCCTCGGACTGAAACAAGAAGACGCGATCGCCGAACGACAGCGGCTCGATTTGAGCGCAGAGAGCGTCGGAGAGCGCGGCCGCCTCCAGAGTCTCGTCCAGCTCCGGCGATCCGGCGAAATCCTCCGGCGAGGCGCCCGAAAAGTCGAGCGCCGCCGCCGCCGCGGACCCCTCGCCGCCGATCGCGGGTTCGATTTGGCCATTGGGCTCGGTGGCCGGATCAGACGATGCGCCGGACATGTTCCGCTGCTCGAAGGCGAGGCGACGCCTCGGGGGGAGGCGCCGCGCACGGCGCCCGGCTCCTGCGCCAAATCGGCAAGCAAGGATGGAGCCAGACGCAGCATTGCCCCCCGAGAGCGCCCGCGGGCCGCAGGCGGGCTTGCGCCGCCAGGGTCGCCGCACCAAAGTGCGGCGAAAGGGAAGCTGCGTCATGTCCAATCGTCACCTTGCTATCGTCGCCGCGGCCGTCGCCTTGTTCGGCTCTCTCGGGCTCGCGCGCGCGGAGCCGGTCGGCTCGGTGGTCGCGGCGCGTGGGGAGGCGGCGCTGGAACGCGCCGACGGGCGTTCGCCGGCGGAGGCGGGCGCCGCCGTCCTGCTGAATGATCGCGCTACGACCGGCGAGGCCTCCCGGCTCGACCTCAGGCTCGGCGCGGCGACCCGGCTGCGGCTCGGCGCCAATGCGTCGCTGAAGGTCGACAAATTCATCGGAAAATTGTCCGCCAGGACCACTCTGGAAGAGGGGGCGGTTGTGATCGACCGCGCCACTGGGGCGGAAAAAAGCTTCGACCTCGAGACGCCCTACGGGCTTTTGTCGGCGCGCGGCACGGTGTTTTTCGCCGGCCCCAGCCGAGGGGTTTTCGGCGTTTTCGTTCAGAAAGGCGCCGTCGACGTCGTCACCCGGTCGGGCTCCGTGCGGCTGACGGCGGGAGAAGGCGTCGATTTCCCGCCGCCTCGCGTGGTCGTCCTTCCCGGACTGCTCGAAGCTGAGCCCTCGGCGCCCGGCCCGGTGACGAAATGGGGGGCGAAGCGCATCGAGGAGGCGCTGGACTCCGTCCGCTGACGCGGCGCGTCATTCGCCGGCGAGCGTGAAGATCATCGTGTCCTCCGGCAGGCCTTTGAGACGCAGCGCGCCGAGCGGGACCAGATCGCGCCGCGCCGCCGCCGCCGCGCCCGGTCCGATGCAAATTTGCGACTCGAGCTGCTTATTCGCCTGCTCCAGCCGCGCCGCGACGATCACCGCGTCGCCATAGGCGGTGTAGTTCAATCGGCGCGCGCCGCCGACGTCGCCGACGATGGCCGGCCCCGTCTCGACGCCGACCCGCGTGCGCCCGAAGCCGGCCTGCGCCGCCAGCGGCTCCCGGCGGAATCTCTCCGAAAATTCGACGATGGCCGCGGCGCAGTCGATGGCGGCGTCGACATGATCGGCGCGCTCCAGCGGCACGTTGAAAAAGGCGTGAATGGCGTCGCCGGCCACGCCGTCGACCATGCCGCCGTGATCGGTGACGATACGCTCCAGCCCGCCGAGATAGACGTCGAGCAGAGAGATGAGGTCGCGCGGCGCGAGACGTTGCGTCATGGGGGTGAAATTTTCGATATCGGTGAAGAGCGCCGTGACGATGCGCATCTCGCCCTCGCGCCGCAGCCGCTCCGGGTGGGCGATAATCTCGCGCACCACATCGGCGGAAAGATATTGCTCGAACTTGCGCGAGATGAACGCCTTCATCCGGCGCGTGCGGGCGAAGGACGCTGCCGCGGCCATATTGCCGGAGAGCAGGACGATGAGCGGAGGGCCGGCGGGATCGAGGACGATATTCTGAAAGATCAGCGCCGAGGCGGCGACGGCGATCCAGAGCGCGGACAAGGCCGACTGCAGGGCGAAGGCCGCCGAGGGGCCGACCCGCGCGGCGACGGCGGCCGCGACGCCGGCGAGGACGAGAGCCGCGCCGATTTCCGCCGAGAGCGCGCGCCCCGGACGCAGCGGGACCATTCCAGCGCGGAGCTGCTCCGCCGCTTCGGCGTGGATCTGAACGCTGGGGGTCAGCGGGCCGAGCGGAGTGGGGCGCAGCGCTCCGGCCTGCGGCGCGCTGGCGCCCACGATGACCAATTGTCCCGTAAAGCGCTCGGGCGCGACGCGCCCTTCGAGAAGCTCGCCGGCGGAGATCGTGCGCTGCGCCCAATGGGCGGGATCGGACCAGCGCAGGCGCAGCGCGCCGCCTTCGCCGAGCGGCATGCTGCGCGCTCCCGTCTCCAGCCGACCGTTCTCGACAGAGAGCATGGCGACATTTTCGGCGACGCGCGTCGCCTCCAGCGCGAGGCCGGGAATGAGCCGATCGCCGACCGAGAATAGCAGCGGCGCCCTGCGCACCACCCCGCCCTCCTCGCCGAACAGCGACGACACGCCGAGACCGAGCGCCGCCGCCGCCAGCGGCTCGTGAGGCGCCAGCGCGCCGGGGATCGGCCGCGCCCACCGCGGGCCGGCCGGCTCCTCGAGCCGCACGAAATTGAATGCGGCCGGCGGCGCGGCGCCGCCCGCCAGCGCAGCCAGAATCGTCTGGCCGCGCTCGAGCGTCTCGCCGAATTCATGATCGGGATCGGGCGCCTGCGCGAGAATCGGCGCGAGCGCTTCGCGCAATTTCGGATCGGACGCGCCCTCGATGCGAGCCCGCAGGGACTGTCGATCCGATCCGTCGAAGAAAATATCGAAAGCGAGCGCCGCGGGACGCCCGTCGAGAATGCGCGCCGCGAGCCGCGCCATATCCGCGCGCGGGAGCGGCCAGCCGCCGGCGCGAGCGACGCTCGCCGCATCGATATCGACGACCAGCACGCCGCCGCGCCCGGCCTCGCGCGGGGCGATCCGCTGAATCGCGTCGATCGCCCGCTCGCGCAGCATGCCCGCGACGCCGTGAAAATCCGCCGCCCAGAGCGCGGCGAAGATCAGCGCGCCGACGCCGCCGACGGCGGCCGGCGCCGTGAGGAGGCGTATGAGCTGACGACGCCGGTCGATCATGAATGCGATACGAGCCTTCGGCGCCGACTGCGGAAGAGAGCGCGCGCCGACGCCTTTTGCTACGGCGCCGGCGAAAAGGTCAATCCAGCGGCGCCGAGCAGGTCGTCGCGGCCGCCCTCACGCCGCCGCGCCACAGCATTTCTTGTATTTTTTGCCCGAGCCGCAAGAGCAAGGGTCATTGCGTCCCGGTCTCGGCTGCCGGATGACCGGCGCGCTCTTGCGGCCCTCGCCCTCGACGAAATACCAGCGCTGATCGGCCTCGTCGAAGCGAAACAGGGATTTTTCGCGATGGGTGAGACGCAGGCCTTCCGAAATATAATGCGCGGTGAATTCCACATGGCCAGTGGCGTCGCCGGGCTGGCCCGCCTCCGTCGCTTCTATGTCGAGGCCGAGCCATTGCGATTTTTTGGACCAGTCGGTCGCCGCCGCGCGGTGGAAGCTCGCCCGCCGCTCGGGCGCGAGAGTGGCCTCCAGATAATCGATGCGGCCGAGAACATAAGCCGTATAGCGCGAGCGCATCAGCGCCTCGGCTGTCGGCGCGGGCTTCGCTCCTTCGACGTAGGGACCGCAGCAAGCGGAGAGAGACGCCGGCTCGGCGTCCTGGGCGCGGCAGGGACAGGGCTGATCGGTCATTCGAGGACGGCTCGTTCGTTTGCGTTGGCGCGTTCCGATCGGCGAAATTCGCGTCCCGAAATTCGCGCTCGAAGAGGGAGTCGAGAGCGCTATTCGATGGTTCGGATAGCGCTCTGGAAGCAGAATCTGCGAGCAGTAAGCAGCCTGTGTCTCGAGGTTCAACTCTTTTTTTCAGCGCCTGCAATCCCGACGCCATAGCGTCACGAAAAGCCGGTCTGTTGCATTTTCGCCCCGACGCCCTATATCTCCCTCATCGAGTTTCGGCCGAACGAACGAGCTTTCCCGCCTTTTGGCGCGTCGGCGTGCGACTTTCCTCCCAGAGCTTCGATCTCATGCGACCGCGACGCCGCGGCCGCCACCAAGAGGAGAAGGCCGTGGCGAAAGCCGAACTTGGCGCGAAGCGCCGATGCCTGAGCTGTGGCGCCGCGTTTTTCGATCTCAATCGCGAGCCGATCGCTTGTCCGAAATGCGACGCGATCTTCCAAGTCGTGGAACTGCCGCGCTCGCTTCCGCGGAGGGGCGCTCCGCCATATCGCTCCGCGCCGAACGGGGCGCGCATCGGCGACCAGCCTTCGGGCGACGAAGTCTCGTCGACGGAGGAAACCGAAACGGAGATCGACGCCGAGGAGGCGGACGAAGAAGAAGCGGAAGCCGACGACAGCGTCCCGCCGCCGATCGACGACGACGATAAGATCGAGGAGATCGACGATCTCCTCTAGAGCGGCGTCCTCGAGCCCCCTCCCCGACCCTCCCCCGCTTTCGCGGGAGAGGGAGCAGATTCGGCGCTTCATCGAAGGCTCGCGCAACGTCACCGCCCCCGCTCCCGCTCCCGCAGATCACTAGCGGGACCCGCGCGAAGCAAATAATAGTGTTCCGATCAAGCTCGTTTCGGCGGCTTCCGCCTCAGACGAGCGGATGGCTCGACGAGACCCGATCGAGCGCGTATCTCTCGCCCACTCTCTGCATCGCCCACCCCCAGGCAAACTGACCCGTGACCTTTCTGAACGCCCGCGCCCCGCTCGCCAAAGCCTTGGCGGAGCGCAATTACAATTCGCCCACGCCGGTCCAGGCCGCGGTTCTGTCCGCCGATGCGCAAGGCGGCGACATTCTCGTTTCCGCTCAGACCGGATCTGGAAAGACGGTCGCCTATGGCCTGGCCATCGCCTCGACGCTTCTGGGAGAGGCCGATCGTCTGCCGGAGCCGCAGGCGCCCCTCGCGCTCGTTGTCGCGCCGACGCGCGAGCTCGCCTTGCAGGTGGAGCGCGAGCTGGGCTGGCTCTACGAGCATGCGGGGGCGCGAATCGTCGCTTGCGTCGGCGGCATGGATGCGCGCCTCGAGCGCCGCAAATTGACCGAGGGCGCCCATATAGTGGTGGGAACGCCCGGACGTCTTCGCGATCACATAGAGCGCGGCGGGCTGGACACGGCTCACATCGTCGCGGCCATTCTCGACGAAGCCGACGAGATGCTCGATCTCGGCTTTCGCGAGGATCTCGAGTTCATTCTCGAGGCCACGCCGCAGGATCGGCGCACGCTGCTCTTCTCCGCCACAATGCCGAAAGGCATCGCCGCTCTGGCCAAGCGCTATCAGCGCGACGCGCGGCGGATCGACGTGGCGCGCGGGGAGCGCGGCCATGGCGACATCGACTATCGCGCGGTTCGCGTCGCGCCGAAGGAGATAGAGCTCGCGACCGTCAATCTCTTGCGCTATTTCGAGGCGCCGACGGCGATCGTGTTCTGCAACACGCGCGAGTCCGTGCGTCATCTGCACGCGACCTTGCTCGAGCGCGGATTTGCGGCCGTGCTGCTCTCGGGCGAGCTCGGCCAGCACGAGCGCAACCATTCCATGCAGGCGCTTCGCGACGGGCGCGCGCGCGTCTGCGTCGCCACCGACGTCGCGGCGCGCGGCATCGATCTGCCAAATCTCGACCTCGTCATTCACGCCGATCTCCCGCATGACGCGGAGGCCCTGCAGCACCGCAGCGGGCGGACCGGCCGCGCCGGGCGCAAAGGCGTCAGCGCGCTGCTGATTCCTTCGGCGCGGCGCCATCGCGCCGAGCGGCTGCTGCGCGACGCCGGCGTTCACGCATTTTGGAGCGGACCGCCCTCCGCCGAGGAGATCGACGAGCTCGATCGCAAGCGCATGATGCGCGATCCACTGCTGGCGGAGCCGCCGAGCGAGGAGGATTTCGAAGCGGCGAAGCTGCTTCTCGCGGAGCGATCGCCCGAGCAGCTCGGCGCCATGCTCGTTCGGCTCTACCGTGCGCGGCTTCCCGCGACCGAGGCCGTCATCGACCCCGGGCAGGAGCCCGCGCGTCGGGAGCCCCGCGAGTCTCGGGAGCCCAGGGAGTCTCGGGAGCCCCGAGAGCCCCGCCCCTCCTCCCGGGCGGCAGGCGCGCGGCCCGCCAAGGAGCCGCGCCCGTCCCGCTTGCCCGGCGGCGCCGTCTGGTTTCGTCTCGACATCGGCCGCGCGAAGAACGCCGATCCGAAATGGCTGCTGCCCATGCTCTGCCGCAAGGGAAATCTCACGCGGCAAGACATTGGCGCGATCCAGATTTTCGAGCATGAGACGCAGGTCGAGATCGCCGAGCCGGCGGCGGCGCAATTCATCGTCGACATGCGGCGGCCCGGCGGCGAGAATATCCGCGTGGATCGCCTGAACGGCTATTCCGAGCCGAGACAGGTCAAGCCGCCGCGCACAGACGCGCCGCCGAAGCACAAGCAGAAGCCGCGTCGGGAAAAGCGGCCGCGAGGCTGACCACGCCTGCGCGCCGCGGGCCGAAATCAGCCGATCATGCAGATGATTTCCTCATTGTCGCGCGGGTGAGCCGCGCCTCGTCGCCAGAGTCCCCGCAAGGGTCGGCGACGGCCGAAAATTGTTTGGCGCTTTCATCGATCCTCGCGCGTCTATGTCAGCAGGAATGCGTACGCCGACGGAATGGTCCGTCGTCGCGAGGCGCCGACGAGGTGCACGATGTCCAAATCGTCAGATGCGTTTGCGAGCAGCCGCGCGCCGTCGATCGCGCCGACCGAGCCGGAATTCGACAGGGAGCCGAATGCGGGCGTGCAGCTCGTCGATCGTCCTGCGGACGACGAATTTCCGAGCCCCGGCGCCGGGGAGCTCGATCCCGCCTATCCGCTCTATGGCGCATTCGGCAATCGCTATCTCACGCGCCAGGCCGATATCGAATCCAATGCGAGAACCTATCCGCGAAGCCTGCCGATCGCGCTCCGAGCGGGGCGCGGCGTCATCGTGGAAGACACGGAAGGCCGCGAATACATAGATTGTCTCGCGGGCGCGGGCGCCTTGGCTCTCGGCCATAATCATCCGATCGTCGTCGAGGCGATCCGCGCGACATTGGCGGAAGAAGCGCCGTTCCAGACGCTCGATCTGCCGACGCCGCTGAAGGACCGCTTTATCCGCGAGCTGTTCGACAGCCTGCCTCCGAGCTTCGCCGAAGAGTTCAAGATACAATTTTGCGGTCCCTCCGGCGCGGATGCGATCGAGGCGGCTCTCAAGCTCGTCAAGACCGCGACCGGGCGACGCGGCATCGCATCCTTCCAAGGCGCCTATCACGGGATGACGCATGCGACGCTCGGCGTCACCGGCGAGCCGACGCCGCGAAGATCCGTCGGCGGCCTCGGCGGCGAGGTGCAATTTCTCCCCTATCCTTCCGATTATCGCTGTCCCTTCGGGCTCGGCGGCGAGGCCGGATGGGCCATGGGCGCGCGCTATATCGAGAATCTGCTCGAGGATCCGAACAGCGGCGTGCTTCCGCCCGCCGGAATGATTCTCGAGGTCGTTCAAGGCGAAGGCGGCGTGAACCCGGCGCCGGACGACTGGCTGCGCAAGATACGCGACATCACCAGGCGCCGCGGCGTGCCTCTCATCATCGATGAGGTGCAGACGGGTCTCGGACGCACCGGGCGCATGTATGCCTGCGAGCATGCCGGCGTGACGCCGGATGTGCTCGTGCTCTCGAAAGCGATCGGCGGCGGGCTTCCGCTATCGGTCGTCGTCTATCATCGCGATCTGGACCTATGGAAGGCCGGCGCGCATGCCGGGACGTTTCGCGGCAATCAGCTCGCCTTCGCCTCCGGCGCCGCGACGATCCGCCATATCATGCGCGAAAGGCTCGATCTCAATGCGGAGACCATGGGCGCGCGTCTTCGCCGCGGCCTGGCGTCGATCGCCGCCGACGCATCCTGCATCGGCGATATTCGCGGGCGCGGGCTCATGATCGGCGTCGAGATCGTCGACGATGGCGCATCGGATGGAGCGACGCGTCCCGCGGCTCCAGAGACCGCGCGAAAAATTCAATATGAGTGCTTGCGTCGCGGCCTCATTCTCGAGCTCGGCGGACGCTTCGCCTCGGTCGTGCGCCTGCTGCCGCCGCTCATTGTGAGCGATAGCGACATTGGCGCAATTCTCGACAGATTCGAGGCGGCGCTGAAGGCCGTCGAGCGAGGCTACGCTTCCGCCGCGAGCCGCTGAGCGCGCGCATCGATGGGGCGGGCGTCGCTTGACGCTCGTCGTCACTTCAATTCGATGACGTCTTCCTCTGATCCATCGATACGATGGTAGAATCGCACGAGGTCGGCGAACGAATCCGCCCGCATTTTTCGCATGACCTGACCACGTCGCATCTTTATCGTCACCTCGCTGAGGCCGAGCTGACCCGCGATCTGCTTGTTCAAGAGTCCCGATACGGCGAGCTTCATCACCTCCTTCTCGCCGTCCGACAGGCTCGCGTAACGCCGACGCAGCTCGGTCTGCACGCGCTCCGCTCGCCTGCGCGCCAAATCGCGCGCGAGGCCATTTTGTATCGCATCGACCAGGTCTTGCTCACGAAACGGCTTGGTCAAGAAATCGACGGCGCCGGCTTTCATCGCTTTGACGGACATCGGCACGTCGCCATGCGCGGTGACGAAAATGATCGACATCCTTATTCCCGACCTCGTCAGCTCCTCCTGAAACTCGAGGCCGCTCACGCCGGGCATGCGCACATCGAGCACGAGACATGACGGCGCATCCGGCCTTTCGCTCTGCGAGAATTCCTTCGGCGACGCGAATGTCGCGGCGCGCAGCCCGATGGAAGCCAGCAGATCCGCGAGAGATTCTCGAATCGACTGGTCGTCATCCACGACATAGACGATCGGCGACTCTGCTTCTTGCGTATCGGCGGCCATATTCATGCGCCCTTCTTCTTCCGTCCCGGCAGGAGGAAATGAAATTCGGCGCCTCCCTCCGCGTTGGCGGCGGCCCAAATCCGACCGCCATGCGCTTCGACGATCGAGCGGCTGATCGCGAGGCCAATGCCGGTTCCATCCGCTTTCGTCGTGTAAAAGGCTTCGAAAATCGTCTCGAGCCGATCCGGCGCGATGCCATGGCCGGAATCGCTGACGATGAGCTCGACGCGCTTTTCGTCCGCGAGCCGCGCCTCTATCGACACGCGCGGCTCCGAGCGCGCTCGCGTGACGGAGTCTATGGCGTTCAGCATGATGTTCAACAGCACCAGCTCGATTTGAACCGCCTCGGCGTAGATTTCGAGCGCGGCGCCCGCGAAAATCACCGTCACCGCGACATTGTTGCGCTGCAGCTCGGCCTCGCTCAGCGCGAGGACCTGATCGACAACGGACATCACATCGATCCAATTCGTATTGAGCTTCGGCAGCTTATAGAGGTTGCGAACACGGGCCACGATCCCGCTGGTGCGATTGGCGTCGCCGATCATCCGCTCCACCGCCTGCCGCGCCTTCGGCAGGTTGGGAGGGTCGCACGCCAACCAGTTCAAGCACGCGTTTCCACTCGCGATGATCCCGGTGAGGGGCTGATTGACCTCATGCGCGATCGAGGCTGTCGTCTCGCTCAAGGAATTGACCCGCGCGAGCCGGATCAGCTGGGCGCGCGCCGCCTGCTCGGCGAGGGTCGCCTCCGCGCTCTTCAACGCGAGATAAGTGGTCGCCGCAATCGCGCTGACGCTCAAAGCGCAATTGACCACGCCCGGCCCATAGGCGCCCGCGTGGCTAAGCATGAAGCTCGCCAATGTCAGAGCGATGCAGCCGAACGAAACGGCGAGCACGCCGCGTTTCGGAAGAAACCCGGTCGCGATCAGGACGACGACGACATAAAGGACAGCGACGGCGATCTCGAAGTCCGTCACCGTATCCCCGACAAAAATCGCAGCCGCCAGAGCGAGCATGGACGCCCAGCGCATGACGGCTCCACGCTTTCCGCGCATGAAGCCTGCTGTCCCGGCCAATCGAGCGATCTCCCTGCTGTGGCGCCGATTTCGCGATCGAGCTTAGATCATCTCGGCCGTGACGTGAACGCCCGATCGCGCGAGGCGTTCGTCCTGCGCCGCAGCTCTGCTCATCGGCACCGGACGATATATTGCCTCGCATAGGTCGGAGGCGCCTCCGGCCAGGATGCGCGTTGCGCGTCGGCGAGCTCGAAGCGGTCGGAGCAGATTTCCGCCGCGAGTCGGCGCACAAAGGCGTCGAGGCGCGCTCGCCGAGCCGATGCGACGTCGAGCAGGAGATCGGAAGCGCTGAGCCGCAAGACATGCGTGTCGGCGCCGATCGTCTCATGCGAAAACCAGATATCGCCGTCGCCGCGCGGAATCGCGGGCTCCGGGGCGCCGGTCACGACCGTGCAGAAGAAGCAGAGACCTCGTAGAACAGCATCCATTGTCGCCTCGATCTGTCGAGCGCCGCCCAGCGTCAGAGCGCCGCCGCGGCCGCGTGCGATTTGGCGTCTCGACGGTTCCACCAGCCGCCGCCCAACGCCTGAAACAGCGCCACCGTGTCGGCGAAGCGCGAGGCCCGCGCGTCGACGAGCGCCGTCGTCGTGTCGAGATAGGCGCGCTGCGCCTCTATCACGATCGGAACATTGACCAAGCCCTGCTCGAGCTGGCGCTGGATCAGCTCGACATTTCGCCTGGCCGAGCTCTCGGCCGCAGTCGCCGCCGCGATCGCCTGGCTGTCCGACCGTAGCGCGGACAAGGCGTCGGCGACGTTCTGGAACGCCGCCAGCACGACGCTGCGATATTGCGCGAAGGAACGGCTGGCGCCCTCCTCCGCGGCGCGCTGCTTATAGGCGAGCGTTCCCGCATCGAAAACCTTCTGCGCCAAATGACTGCCGACCTGCCACATGGCCCCGCTCGGCGACAGATCCGGCGCATTGGACGATGTTCTGCCGATATTCGCCGACAAGGTGATCTGCGGCAGCCGATCGGCGATCGCCGCGCCGATCTGCGCATTCGCTTCGTGAAGCGAGGCTTCCGCCGCCCGAACGTCCGGCCGCTGGCGTATCAGATCGCCGGGAACGCTCAATGGCAGGGCGCGAGGAAGACCGAAGGCGGCGAGCCGAAATGTCGGAGACGGCGGATCGGCGGGAAAGCGGCCGGTGAGAAAAGCGAGGAGATGACGTTGCGTGGCGAGCGACTGCACGAGCGGCGGCAGCGCCAGACGCGATTGCGCGAGCGCCGTCTCCTGCGTCATGACGTCGGACGAGGCGATATGCCCGATCTCGAATTGTCGCCGCAAAATGCTCAAGAGCTTCGTCTGCAAGGCGATGACCCGATTGGTGGCGTCGATCTGTCCGCGCAGCCGCGCCTCTTCGATCGCCGCGAGGGCGACATTGGAGGCGAGCGTCAGATAGACGCCTTCTCTCTGGAACGCTTGCAATTCGACCTCCGCATCCGCGGATTCGATTTGCCGCCGCGTTCCGCCCCAGATGTCCGGCGCGAAGGACACGCTCACCTGCCGCGTGACCACGCTGTATCGCGACGGTCCCGTCGAGGTTTCTCCCGTGCTCGGGTCGACGGTCGGCGCGACGGCGATCTTTTGCCGATTTGCGTCCAGCATCGCGTCCACCGACGGGAACAGCGCGCCCCGTTGCGCGAGCGCATTGGCGCGCGCGACGCGCACGGCGGCTTCGGCGGCGGTCAGATCGGAATTATGCGCGATCGCCTCGCGCACCAGCTGGTTCAAGCCGTCCGAGCGCAGCAGCTCCCACCATTGGGCGGGGACTTCGGCGCCGCTCACGAGCTTCAAACCGTCGAGCGGAGCCGATCCGGCGCGATCGTCATGCGCCGTCGGCAGAAAGCTCGAGACGGAAGGCGCGCTCGGCGGCTGAAAGTCGGGACCGACTGCGCATCCCGACAAGAACATCAGGACCGACGATCCGAGCGAGAGACGGCGCAGGCGCGCGGTCACGATCGTCCAATGCCTGAATTCGAGATTTGAAGGGCTCATTGGACGATGTGCTCGCTTGCTTCCGGCTCCCGCCGCGGCGCGCGCCGAAGCGCCCGCTGCTCGAGGAGAAAATAGAAGACGGGAATGATGAACAGTGTGAGCAATGTCGCCGTCAGAAGGCCGCCGGCGACGACTGTGCCGACCCCGCGCTGCACATCGCTGCCCACGCCTGTCGCGACCGCCGCCGGCAACATGCCGACCGTGGCCACGGTCGCTGTCATCAGCACCGGCCGCAGCCGCTCCTCGGCGCCCGCCGCTACGGCTTCGCGCAGCGGCAGCCCGCTCAGCCGAGCGCGATTGAGATTGGCGACCATCACGACGCCATTCATGATCGCCACGCCGAACAGAGCGATGAAGCCGACGCTCGATGCGACATTCAGCGTCGTGCCGGTCGCATGGATCGCGACGAGTCCTCCCAGCGTCGCGAGCGGCACGATGCCGAGCACGAGCAGCGCCTGGCGGAGAACGCCGAATCCGGGATAGAGCAGAATGATCATCAGGCCGATCACGAGCCCCATCATGGCGATGAGCCGCCGCTCCGCGCGGCGTTGGTTCTCGAATTGGCCGCCCCATTCGACCTGGTATTTGCGAGGATCGAAGCTCACCTTCTTGCTCACGCCGGCTCGCGCGTCCTCGAGCAGGGACGAGAGATCGCGATCGCGGTAATTGAGCTTGACGGTCAGATGCCGACGATTCATCTCGCGCGTGATCGTGCTCTCGCCGGCCTGCAGCGTGATCTTCGCAATTTGCGACAATGGTATGAGAGCGCCGTCGCTCGACGTCAGCGTGAGATCGCCGAGCGCCTCCGGGCTCCCGCGCGCCGCCGCCGAGAAGCGAACCGTGGCGTCGTATCGACGTTCGCCGATGAAGATCTGGCTCACGGGAGCGCCGCCGATTCCCTTTTCGATCAGATCGGCGATGTCGGACACATTGATGCCGTAGCGCGCCGTCGCCTCGCGATCGACCTTGATCGCGATCTGCGGAAGCGGCGGCTCCTGATCGATCGCGACATCGGCGGAGCCCGGAGTCGCTCGGAGGACATCGACGATTTCGCGCGCGATTCTGCGCAGCTCGCCGAAATCGTCGCCATATATCTTGACGACGAGCTGGCTGTGCGCGCCGGAGATCTTGTCATTGACGCCGTCGATCATCGGCTGGCTGAAGCCGACGTCGAATCCGCTCAGCTCCTTATAGCGCGCGGACATGCGTGATATCAGCTGCTGCTTGGTGTCGCCCGACTCCCAAGAGTCATAGGGCCGGAGCCCGACGCTGGCTTCGATATGCGACGGCGTCCAAGGATCGGTGCCGTCGTCATTGCGTCCCAATTGCGTCACGACATAAGACACTTCGGGAAATTCCAGCGTCGCGCGGCGCAGATCGGCCGCCATTTCCGTCGCCTTGCGGAGCGACAGGCCGGCGGGCATCTGAACCTGAAGCCAGATGGAGCCTTCATCGAGCTCCGGCAGAAACTCCCGGCCCACTGTCGCGCCGAGAACGATCACCGCGACGGCTGTGATCGCTGCGCCGCGAAGCGCGATCGTCGGCCGGTCGAGAAGGCGATCGAGCGCGCGCCGATATCGCGACTCGAGCCATGCGATCGCAGGATTGTGAAAGAGCCGCGTCGGCCGCCGATAGGCCACAAAAGCCAATCCGGGAACGATGACGAGAGCGAAGGTCAGCGCGCCGAATTGGGCATAGCCGACCGCGAACACCATCGGAGTGAAGAGCTTCGCCTCGACGCGTTGGAACGCGAACAGCGGCAGATAGGTGACGATGATGACCAGAGTGGCGAAGAAGATCGGCCTCGCGACCTGCGTCGCGGTCTCGCGCATGTCCAGCGCCGTGAGCGGATCGTCGGGCTTCGCCTCGCGGCGTCGCAGGACCGCCTCCGCCATGACGATCGAGGCGTCGACGATAATTCCGAAGTCGATCGCGCCGAGCGACAGAAGATTGGCCGGCACTCTGGTGAGATTCATCAGCGAGAAGGCCGCCAGCATGGCGAAGGGAACCGTCATGCCGACGATCAGCGCGCCGCGCGGGCTGCCCAGAAAGAGGATCAGAATGATGAGAACGAGCCCGATCCCCTCGAACACGGTTCGCGACACTTTCTCGACTGTCGCGTCGACGAGACCGGAACGATCGAGATAGGGCGCGATCCGCACGTCCGAAGCTTCGAGCGTCGCATTCAGCTCGTCGACTTTCGCATGCACCCCTTCGAGAACGCGAGACGGATTTTCGCCGCGAAGCAGCAGGACAATGCCGGAAATAGCGTCATTCCTCTGGTCCTTGCCGAGAATGCCGCGGCGCTCCTGATTGCTCAGCTTCAATTTTCCGAGATCATGGACGAAGATCGGCGATCCGCCACGCTGGGCGACGACGATGTTCCCCATGTCCTCGAGCGTCTGAACGAGACCGACGCCGCGAATGACGTAATCGAGCTCGCCGCGCGTCAGCACGCTTCCGCCGGAATTCGAGCTGTTGGACTCGATCGCGTCAGTGACGTTCTTCAGCGACACATTGAAGCGCATGAGCTGCGCGGGGTCGAGCTCGAGCTGAAATTGCGTCGTGACGCCGCCGAAATTGGAGACGTCCGCCACGCCCGCGACCTGCTTGAGTGCGGGAATGATCGTCCATCGCTGCAGCTCGGAGAGCTCGCGCAGGCCTTTGGTGCTCGATTCGAGCGTGTAGCGATAGATTTCGCCGATCGGCGAGGTCAGAGGATCGAGTCCCGGCGAAACGCCATCGGGCAGAGTGACGTTCTGCAACCGCTCCGAGATGCGTTGGCGCGCCCAATAGTCCTCGACGCCGTCCCTGAAGACGAGCGTGATCAAGGACAGCCCGAATGTGCTCTTGGAGCGCATCATGAGCAGCCCGGGCGTGCCGTTCAATTCTCGCTCGAGCGGAACGGTGATCTGCTGCTCGACCTCCTCCGCCGCGAGCCCGGGCGCCTGTGTGATGACCTGCGACGTCACATCGGCGATATCGGGATAAGCCTCGAGCGCGAGCTGGGTCCAGGAATAATAGCCGAAGATCGCCACGGCGATCGCGACCACCCAGACGAGCAAGCGTCGATTGAGAGCGAGCTCGACCAGGCGATCAATCATCGAGAAGCACTCCGCCTTTCACGATGACGCGATCGCCGACCCGAAGGCCGGATCGAATGACCGCCTGGCCATCTCTCTCGAAGCGAAGGTCGACGGATCGCGCTTCGAACGCCCAGGGCTCGACCTCGACCCAAGCTTGGGTCGTATCGTCCTTCAGCAGAAGAGCGCCGGTGGGAACGACCGGCGCCGCCTCCTTCGGCGAGAAGAAGGTGACGGTGCCGAACATGCCGGGCTTCAGCTTCATGCACGGATTGTCGAAGGCGATGCGGACCTTGGTGCGGCGCGTGTCGGTGTCGAGCGAGTCGCTCACGAAGGAAACCGCTCCATCGAATGTTTCGCCCGGATATGCGGCCAGCGAGACCTCGATCTTCTGCCCCTCCGAGACACGCGTCGTGTCCTTCTCCGGCAAATTTGCCGTGACGAAAATCTGGTTCAGATTCGCGATCGTCAGAAATGACGCGGTGGTGTCGTTCCAATAGGCGCCCGCCGCGACGGAGAGCTCGAGCACGCTTCCTGAAATCGGCGCGCGAACGACGATGATGCGCGACTTGTCGGATGTCTCTGGATCGACGCCGACTTGCCGCAGACGCGCATCGGCGCGGCGAAACTCCGCATTCGCGGTGATGAGATCGGCGTCGGCTTGCTGAATATCCTTGAGCGCGACGCCGCCGCCGACGCCGAGAGAATGGAGCCGCTTCTGGTTCTTGGCGGCGAGATCGAGCAAGACCTTGCCACGATCGTAATCGGCGTAGGCGGTGTAGAGATCGGGAGAATCCATCACGAGGAGAGGCTGTCCGCGCTCCACTCTCTCGCCGAGACGTATCTTCAGCTCGGTCACGCGCCCCGCCAGCGGCGGCAGAACTTTCATGAGCCGCGCGGGATCGGCCTCGACAACGGCCGGGATCATCAGATCATGCGCGATCTCCTTTTGCGCCACCGCGTCGACCGTCAATTGGCGGCGCAGAGGCGATCCTTCCGGGACGCGGATGCGGTCGCCTTCCTTTATGAAGGCCGCCGTTGTCGCCGCGGGGGAGGAAGATGCGGCGCGATGCGTCGCGCGATAGAGGATCGCGCTCGCGCCGATGAGGATCAGCGCGACAGCCGCGCCGGCATAAAGACGAAAGCGCGGTTGCGACACAAAAGCGCGCGCGCCGGGAGAGCGCGAAGCGGGCGGCGCTCGAAATTCTTCCCCATGCATCGAATAGATTCCTTTGAAGCGCCACGCCGTCGCCATAAGAGGCTCCGCGCTACGCCTATTACGCGGCGAGCAGCGTGAGCGCGAGCCGAGCAATCGGATGGCGCGACGATACGAAAGTCTATCGCGCTTCGACTTTGTCGCTCATTGACAAAAAGGAATGGCGGCGCGGACGAAGACGTTCTTTCGGCGAAAAGACGCATTTCGCGCGGCTCTGCAGGAGCTTTCTCGTCGGCGGACGGCTTCTCGGACTCGTTTCCAGCGCGGTTCTGCCGCCGTTTCTTGCTATTCTTCTTGCTGGCTGTGAAAATTTGGCGACATACGTGATCTTCGGCGCGCGCCGCGAGCGTTCGTCGAGCGTTTCTCATCCCTCGGATTTTAGATCGAGGGCGCGACGGCCCAGATCTCACGGCTTCGACGAATGTCGGGGGCGGCGTCCGACGCCCACGCCCCGAATGTTTTACGAAGTGCGCTCCCCGGCAGTTTCCATGTGAGGCGATTTTTCGGTTTTCCGCTCCTGCGCGCGGGGAGCAGGCAGGCCCTTTCCTAAATATGACTGATTTGATAGAAAATGCGAAACGGCCGCCGTTGGAGAGGCATTGCATGACGACCCTTACGTTGACCGTCAATGGGCGTGGCTACGACGTAGACGTCGCGCCGGACACGCCGCTGCTCTGGGCGATCCGCGAGAATGTCGGCCTCACGGGCACCAAATACGGCTGTGGCATCGCGCAATGCGGCGCTTGCACCGTGCATGTGGACGGCGAGGCGGTGCGCGCTTGCAGCGTGCAGGTCGGCGATGTCGTCGGCAAGAAGATCACCACCATAGAGGGGCTCGGCCGGGACGGCGCTCTGCATCGGCTACAAGAGGCGTGGATCGCGCGTGACGTGCCGCAATGCGGCTATTGCCAGAGCGGGCTGCTCATGGCCGCCGCGGCCCTGCTGCGCGAGAAGCCGAATCCGACCGACAAGGACATAGACGAGGCGATCACCAATATCTGCCGCTGCGGCACATTCCAGCAGGCGCGTGAAGCCATTCACGCCGCGGCCCGGGCCTGAAGGGGAAAATCATGACGCGATCTCTTTCGATTGGCCGGCGCGGCTTCATCATCGGCGGGGCCTCGCTCGGCGCGGGGCTGGCGCTCGGTCTCGACATTCCCGGCGCTCCTAAAGGCGCTCTCGCGGCGGAAGGCGCGCCGGAGGTCAACGCCTGGGTGGTGGTGAAGCCGGACGATACTGTCGTCATTCGCATCGCCCGCTCGGAGATGGGCCAGGGCTCGCTCACCGGCCTCGCGCAGCTCGTGGCCGAGGAGCTCGAATGCGACTGGTCCAAGGTCACGACCGAATATCCGACCCCGGGCCAGAGCGTGGCGCGCAATCGCGTCTGGGGCGATTTCTCCACCGGCGGCAGCCGAGGCATCCGCGGATCGCATGATTATGTCCGCAAGGGCGGCGCGACGGCGCGCGAGATGCTGATCCAGGCCGCGGCCGACGAATGGAAGGTCCCCGCAGCGGAGTGCAGAGCGCAAAACAGCATCGTCACTCACGCCGCCTCCGGCCGTTCCACGAGCTTCGGCAAGGTGGCCGCGGCGGCGGCGCTGCTGAAGCCGCCGGCCGACCCGCCGCTGAAGGACCCGAAGGACTGGAAAATCGCCGGCAAGGGCCTGCCGCGGCTGGACACGGCCGACAAGACCAATGGCAAAATGGTCTACGGCATAGATTTGAAGCTGCCGAACATGCTGAATGCGGCGATCGCCGATTGCCCGGTTTTCGGCGGCCGGCTGAAGAGCTTCGACGAAGCGAAGATCGCCGGGCTGCCCGGCGTCGTGAAGGCCGTTCCGGTGGGCGCTACCGCGGTCGCCGTGGTGGCGGACACATGGTGGCGCGCCAAGACGGCGCTGGATGCGCTGCCGATCGTCTGGGACGAGGGGCCGAACGCTTCGGCCTCCAGCGCGGCGACGGCCGCTTGGCTCGCCGAGGGGCTGGACTTCGCAGAGGCCGCCGTGGTCGGTAATCGCAACGGCGACGCGAATGCGGCGATCGCCGGCGCCGCCAAGGTGATTGAGGCGGTCTATTCTTATCCGCATCAAAATCACGCGCAGATGGAGCCGTTGAACGCCACGGCGCTCTATACGCCGCAGCGCTGCGAGGTTTGGACCGGCACGCAGAACGGCGAGGCCGCCTTCGCCGCCGTGGTCGCCGCCTCGGGCCTGCCGCCGGAAAAATGCGAGGTTCACAAGATCATGCTCGGCGGCGGCTTCGGCCGGCGCGGCTTCACCGATTACGTCACCCAGGCGGTGCTTCTCGCCAAGCAGTTTCCCGGCCGGCCGGTGAAGCTCTTGTGGTCGCGCGAGGAGGATATGGCGCATGGCAAATATCATCCGGTGACGCAATGCCGGCTCGTCGGCGGGCTCGACGCGCAGAATAATCTCATCGGCCTGCATATTCGCCTGTCGGGTCAGTCGATTCTGGCGAGCGTGCGGCCCGAGGCGATCAAGGACGGCGTCGATCCGGCGGCTTTCCAAGGGCTCGCGCCGAGTGGCGACGCGCAGATCGGTTATGACGTCCCTCACCTGCTCGTCGAGCATTCGATGCGCAATCCTTCGGTGCCGCCGGGCTTCTGGCGCGGCGTTAACATCAATCATAACGCCATCTATCTCGAGAGCTTCATCGACGAGCTGGCCCATGCCGCCGGCGCCGAGCCTCTGGCCTTCCGCCGCGCGCTGATGAAAAACCACCCCAAGCAGCTCGCCGTGCTCGACGCCGTGGCGGAGCGCATCGGCTGGAGCGCGCCGCCGCCCGCCGGCGTGCATCGGGGGATCGCCTCCTTCATGGGCTATGGCAGCTATGTCGCGGCGGCGACGGAAATCTCCGTGCAGGACGGCGACAAGATCAAGATCCATCGCATCGTCGCGGCGACGGATACGGGCTATGCCGTCAATCCGGCGCAGATCGAGCGGCAGGTCGCGGGCTCCTTCGTCTACGGCCTCTCGGCGCTCTTCTATGGGGCCATTACGGTGAAGAACGGTCGGGTCGAACAGAGCAATTTCGATAATTATGATTCGATGCGCATCAAGGACATGCCGAAAGTGGAGACGATCGTCATGCCGAGCGGCGGCTTTTGGGGCGGCGTCGGCGAGCCGACGATCTGCGTCGCCGCGCCCGCCGTGCTCAACGCGTTTTTCGCAGCGACCGGAAAGCGTATTCGCAGCGTCCCGCTGAAGACCACCAATGTCGCATTTGCATAGAGCGCTCTCCGAGCCGGCCGCATCGGCAGGTTGGCGAGAATGCGATCGAAGAACCTAGATTTTCTCCGATCCGATCGGATCGGAGGATGCGCGCTCACCGCGGCGCAATGCGTCGAGATCGTCTGGCGTATCGACATCGAGAATTACGCCGTCTCCGTCGGCTTCCACCTCCACGACATTCGGGGCCGCCCGCAACAGAGCGCGCGCGCCGATATCGCCGCGCAATTCCAAAATACGCGGGAACAGCGCGCGTCCGATGAGGACCGGATTGCCGCGTCGTCCGCCACGCAGCGGGACGACCGCGGGAGCGTGCGTCTCCTCGAATGTTCCAATCAGAAGATCGAGGACGGCGGAAGAGACATTGGGCATATCGCCGAGCAGGATCAGCGCGCCCTGCGCATCAGGCGCCTGTGCAATTCCCATGCGCAGAGTCGACGCCATGCCTTCGGCATGATCCAAATTATGGACGAGCGTCACGGACCGATCGGCGAGCGCCGCTGAGACGCGCTCGTGGTCCCAGCCCGTGACGACGATGGTCTTGCCGGCGCGCGATCCGAGCGCAGCGTCGACAGCGCGTCGGAGCAGCGGACTTCCGCCAAGGTCCTCGAGCAATTTGTTGCGTTCATCCGCCGCAAAGCGCGCGCCACGACCGGCGGCGAGAATAATCGCCGCGATCATGCGGTCTTCTGCGCTTCGTTGCGCAGCGGCTTGCGCTTGCGTTCGAAGATCAGTTCTCCGAGCACGGAAACGGCGATCTCGGCGGGGCCGAGCGCGCCTATGTCGAGGCCGACCGGCGCCCTTATGCGCGCCAGAGCGTCACGCTTCGCGCCTTTGGCGAAAAGCCTCTCGATCCGCCGCGCATGGGTCACGCGCGATCCGAGCGCGCCGAGGTAATAGCAATCCGAGGCCAGCGCCAGCAGAAGCGCCGAATCGTCGATTTTCGGATCATGGGTCAGCACGACGAGCGCCGTGGAAGCGTCCAGGCCGATCTCCGGCAATGCTTCATCCGGCCAGCGCAAATCCAAATGAACGCCGGGGAAGCGATCCGGCGCGGCGTAGGCGTCCCGCGGGTCGACGATGACCGGCTCGATTCCCGTGAGCCGCGCCATGGGCGCGAGAAATTGCGCGATATGCACCGCCCCGATGACGATGAGGCGCGGCGACGGCTCGCGCCATTCGACGAACCAGCGGCGGCCGTCATGCAACGTCACCCCGCGCATGGCGTAGAGCGGATCGTTCATGCCCGGCAGATTCGGATCGCCGCCGTCGAGAGGGATCGCGATCGCATGAGGTCTTCGCGCGGCAGTCCAGCGATTGGAGATCGCGAGCACATCCGCTGCGGCGGCGCCGACGGCTTGCACCAGCACGGCGATGCGTCCGCCGCAGGAGAGGCCGACGCGCCAAGCGGTTTCGTCGGCGACGCCGAACTCCAAAATGCGCGGCGTCCCATCCGCTATGACGTCGAGCGCCGCGGAGATGACGTCGCCTTCCACGCAGCCCGCCGAGACCGAGCCCCGAAAGCGGCCAGTGTCGTCGACGACGAGATGCGAACCGACCGGCCGCGGAGCGGAGCCGAACGTCTCGATCACCGTCGCGATCGCGACGCCGCGCCCCTCCCGACGCCAGCGTTCCGCCTCCAGCAATATTTCCGCGTCGTCCGAAGCCATTCCCGCTTCCCTCGAAAGCCCGGCGGGCGGGCGCCGATCTCCGACATTATATGCCATATTTGTCGCCGGACGTGTCGGAGTTGCGCCATCTTTGCGGCGCCATACGATCCGCATCGTCGACTCGAGATTTCCAGGCGACCAATGTCACGAGCAAATACGGAACTGCCGTCGGGAGAGACATCGTTTTCGTCACAGTTCCGCTATTGTATGTTTGAGGCGGGCTGGAATTTATTTTTCGATGCGATAGCATGACCGCCCTTCGGTTCGCTTTCGACAGCGCCTCATAGCCACGCATAGTCCTCGAGACGAGCGACCGTGTCGCCAATTCAAAAGGAGCCATCATGGAAGTTCGACGTCTCGGCGCGTCCGGCCTGCGGGTCCCGGCGCTCTCTTTTGGCACCGCGACATTTGGCGGCGCCGGCGATTTTTTCAAAGCCTGGGGCTCCACCGACTCTGCCGGCGCCGCGCGTCTCGTCGATATCTGTCTGGACCACGGCGTCGCAATGTTCGACAGCGCCGATGTCTATTCGGATGGTTTGGCGGAGGAGATCCTCGGCCAGGCGATCGTCGGCAAGCGTAACCGCGTGCTGATCTCGACCAAAGTGACCTTCCCGACCGGCGAGGGAGCCAATGACTTCGGCTCTTCGCGCATCCACCTCATAGAGGCCGTGGACGCCGCGCTCCGGCGCCTTGCCGTCGACCGCATCGATCTGCTCCAATTGCATGGACAGGACTACAACACGCCGGTGGAAGAGACGCTCGCCACCTTGGATCAGCTCGTTCGCGACGGAAAGGTCCGATATGTCGGTGCGTCCAATTTCTCTGGCTGGCACCTAATGAAGTCTCTCGCGGTCGCCGATCGCTACGGCTATCCGCGGCATGTCGCGCATCAGGTTTATTATTCTCTCCTCAATCGCGATTATGAATGGGATTTGCTGGATCTCGGTCGTGACCAAGGCGTCGGCGCCGTCGTCTGGAGCCCGCTCGGATGGGGAAAGCTGACCGGCAAGATCCGCCGCGGTCAGCCCGCCAAGCCCGGCACACGCGCTCACGACATAGCGGACACTGGTCCCCATTTCGATGAGGAACGCCTGTTTCGAATCGTCGACGCGTTGGAGAGGGTCGCGCAGGAGACCGGCAAGACGATCCCGCAGATCGCCTTGAACTGGTTGCTCCAGCGCGACACGGTCGCCAATGTCATCATCGGCGCACGCAATGAGGAGCAGCTCATCGAAAATGTCGGCGCGGTGGGCTGGCGGCTGAATGAAGCGCAAATTGCGGCTCTCGACGCCGCAAGCGATCAGCCGCCTGTCTATCCCGCTTGGCATCAGCGGGGGTTCCCTATGCTGCACGAATCCGGCGGCGCCTCGCGAGGCTGATGAACGTGTTCGCCGTAACGAGACGGCTCCGCGACGCGGTCGGGTCGGCTGCTCGCGTGAGCCTTCCGATATTTCGCCGCGTAGTCTGCCTTGGATCGTCGAGGAAACGATCAGATCTCATGGAATGTCCTCAAAGCCGCCATTACGCGCTCGTGTATCGGCTGCGTGGGCTCGGGCGGCTCGAACGCGCGTCCGGTAATCCGCTGGTGAGCATCGACATAGGTCAGCGCGGTTTTCCAGATCAGCTCTGAGGGTATTGCAGGGACATCATCCTTGTACGGATCGCATCGCGCGGCGACCCAGCTCCGAATTACGTCCTTGTCGAAGCTTTCCGGCGACTGGCCGGCGGCAAGACGCTGCGGATAGGTGGCTGCCTGCCAGTAGCGGCTGGAGTCGGGGGTGTGGATTTCGTCGGCGATGCGTAAGGTTCCCCTGGAATCGACGCCGAACTCGTATTTTGTGTCGGCGAGGATCAGGCCGCGCTCGGCGGCCAACCGTTGGCCACGCGCAAACAGAGCGAGAGCGACTTCACTCATCTGCCGCCACTGGGCTTCGGTCAGCAGCCGGCGCGCGAGGATTTCGTCTGCCGTAAGAGGCTCGTCATGAGCGCCGTCGATTGCCTTGCTCGTTGGCGTGATGATCGGCGTCTCGAGCGCCTGATTGTCGACGAGGCCGTCCGGCAGCCGCTGCCCGTACATCTGGCGGCGACCGGCCCGATACATTGTCAGGATCGAGGTGCTTGTCGTGCCCGCCAAGTAGCCGCGCACGACGATCTCCACCGGGAGAATCTCGAGCCGATGGCCGACGATGATGTTCGGGTCGGGGTAGTCCAGTATATGGTTTGGGCAGATGTCGGCGGTCTGCTCGAAGGCCCAGCGGGCGACGCCATTCAGCACCTGTCCCTTGAACGGGATGTGGCACAGCACCCGGTCGAAGGCCGACAGGCGGTCGGAGGTAACGAGGATGCGCCGCCCGTCCGGCAGGTCGTAATTGTCGCGCACCTTGCCGCGATAGAGGCCGGGCAGGCCAGGGTCGATCGCATTCTGCAGCACCTGATGGGCGCTGGCTTTCAGTTTGGTTTCGTCGATAACTGACATTCTCGTCTCCGAGGAGGTCACGATCCTTGTCCACGATGACCATACGTCACATGAATTCGGCTTCTGAATGTGCTCGATAAGCGGATCGCGCGACCTGGTTTCTGCATCGGATCCGAAGAGATTTCGGATATTCATCGCTTCCTTGTAACGCTCTCGGGAGCATTCGAGAAGGACCCGAAGCGGTCGCCGATGTTTCCCGAAAACGGCGCTTCATCCCGCGGCCATCAGCGATGCAGAGCAGTATCGCCGAGGACATGTTGGACACGTTCCGTTGTGGAAGGCAGAGCCCACAATCTCATGCCGCATCTTCGACGCCTCTCTTCCGCTCGAAGGTGATGAAGCTGAGCGCCGCGAGCACCCAGACGCCGATGGCGCCGTAGAGCATGACGTCTCCGAAGCCGCCGGCCAGCGCGGCAGGACCGATCACCTTTGACGCTCCCATGGCGGACTGATCGATGGCCGAGACATTTCCGGCGACGATCTGCTCGGCGACGCGTCGAAGCTGCGCTGCATCGAATGCTCCAGACGCTGCGCTCAGCCGCTTCTGAACGCCCTCCAGCAAGACGAAGCCCATCAGCGCGATATTGATGGCGAGGGAGATCATCCGGGCGCTCATATCGATGCCGGACGCCATGCCGGCTCTGTCGCTCGATACGGATCCGGTCGTGGTGTTGGTGACCGGCGTGTTGGTGGCTCCGAGGCCGATCCCGGCCAGCAACGCGCCGATCAACGTCGTCGTCAAGGCCGGCGAACCGCCGCTTGTTCCAGTCTTCATGATGAAAAAGCCGAAGCCTATCACGAACAGTCCCGTCGGGATGACGACGCCAGCGCCAAGGCGCAGCGAAAGGCGTTCGGCGAAGGGCGGGACAACGAGCGTCGGCAAGGTGTAGGCGAGAAGCGCCAGACCTGCCGTTAGTCCATCGAGCCCGAGTCCTGCCTGAAACCAGATCGGCAGATAGATCATGAAAGGCCAGAAGCTGAAATTCATGCCTATCGAGCCGAACAGCGCTCCAGAAAAGGGCCGAATTCGGAACACCGAGAAATCGAACATCGGATGCAGCGCGATCTGCTCGACTATGATGAAGGCGATGAGGCTGAGAGCCGCTGTGGCGACGATCGCCAGCGCGAGCGGACTGGCGAGGCCGAGTTCGCTGCCCTGGGTGATGACGTAAGCGACGCAAAAGACGGCCAGTGACAAGGTCGCGACGCCGGCGAGATCCAGCCGCCGGGCCTTCGGGTCTTTCGATTCCCGGACAGCGCGCCAAGCCAGAACGACCGTCGGCGCTGCGATGAAACCGTGGATCAGAAACACCCAGGCCCAGCCCATGAGGGCGGCGATGCCGGCGCCGATCGCCGGGCCGAAGCCGAGGCCAAACCCAGTAACAATGCCCCACCAGCCGAATGCCCGGGCTCGATCGGCAGCGGTGCTGAACTGATGTGAGAGCACTGCGATCCCACAAATCAGCATGGCGCCGCCGCTCGCGCCTTGGAGCGCTCGCCCGACGATGAGGATCGTCATGTCGGGGGCGAGGCCGCATAGGAGGGACGCGCCGCCGAACGCAACGATGGCGACGATGAGGAGACGCTTGCGCCCGAAGCGATCCGCCAAAGCGCCGGCCGCCATCAGGACCGTCGCCACGGCGATGGTGTAGGCGTTCATGGTCCATTGGAGCTGCTGGAAATCGGCGTGAAGGACTTCCTCCAGCGTCGGCAGGATCGCCGGCACGCTCGATATTTCGAAGCCGAACATCGAAGCCGATAGGCAAATGGCGGCCAAGGCGAGGTTGTCTTGCCGCGAGGAAGCAAAGGACATGATCAGACCTTTCAGCGCCGAGATTCTCGGCGTCTCGTGAGCCGCCGCTCACTCACAATGGCCAAGGCCGTGGTGATGCGGCAGTCTCGCGTGCGACGGTTGTCGATGGAGCTGATGGTAGGCGAAACTCGATGATGCAAAAATGATATGATGTGCTATTTCAGAGACAACAAATCTGGATGGTCGAAATGGCGTCCCTCGATGTCGAGTCGGTTCAGGCTTTCGTGGCCATCGCCGATCTGCAAAGTTTCACGCGAGCAGCCGAGGCCCTCGGCACCACACAAGGCGCGATCAGCGTCAAGCTGCGGCGCCTGGAAGAGCGGATCGGCCAACGGCTGATCGAGCGCACGCCGCGCCACGTCCGGCTCTCGGCTCACGGCGCCGTCTTTCTCGACCGTGCTCGCGCCTTTCTCGTCGCGCACGAAGCCGCGCTGTCGGCTCTCGCTTCCACGACCCTGCGCCGCTTCGGGCTCGGCATTGCCGCCCATGTGGCCGGACCGGAGCTTCCGACTCTTCTGGCGCAACTCAACGCACATGATCCGGGTCTGCGCATCGAAGTCCGTCTCGAAAATTCGCGCGCTCTGCTCGACGCTTTCGATCGCGGAGAACTGGACGCCTGCATCATTCGGCGCGAGGACGACAGACGCGATGGCGAGGTCCTCGGCCCCGAACATTTCGGATGGTTCGCCGCGCCGAATTTCGAGCATCGGCAGGGCGAGCCTTTGCGGCTGGCCGCCCTGTCTCCATCCTGTGGAGTGCGCGACGTCGCGACCCGCGCCCTCGACGAGGCGGGCGTCGCTTGGACGGAAGTGTTTCTCGGCGGCGGCTCGTCGGCGGTGGCGGCCGCGGTTTCCGCCGGGCTCGCCCTGGCCATCTTTTCCTGTCGCCTCGCTCCCCCCGGCGCCATCGAAATCGGCGAGCGCTTGGGGTTGCCGCGCCTGCCCTCGTCCGAGATCGTGTTGCACTCGACGCTCACCGATCCCAAATCGCGCGCCGCATTGCGCACACTCGCCGCCGCGTTCCGTGAGCATCGCGCGACGGCCAGATAGCCGGCGCGAGAAAAGCTCGTGCTCGGGCCGGAAAACAGCAGTGTAGGAACGTTCCGGCAGACGTGGCGACTTCGAAATGGCTCGAGGTGGATTCGACAACCGCTCCCGCCAACCTACGCGGAAATTTCCGGGCCAGGCGGGCCGCCATCGTCGCATTGCATTTTCGATGCGACGCCCTCGAGGATTTTCGCGATTTGAATGACGCCCTCCTCCATCGCCGCGCTGTCAAAGGCCGCGAATCCCATGACCAGACCGCTCGGGCCCGCGACTGATTGCCGGTAATCCGAAATCGGCCGCGTCTCTATCCCACCTTGCGCGAGGGCTGCGGCGATGCGGCGATCGTCCACGCGGAACTGCAGCAGGGCGGCGGCGTCGAGCCCGGTCGCAATCTGTGGCATGGCGAGGAGGCCGGATAGACGCGAGCTAGCCAGATGCTCCATCGTCGCCGCGCGTTCGGCATAGAGCGATCGCATCTCCCGGATATGGCGCGCCAGATGCCCGTCCGCGATGAATTCGTGCAACAGGAGCTGCGGCAATAGCGACGCGTGACGACTGCACAAGGACAGCGCGGTCGTGAATGCTTCGACCAGCCTATCGGGAACGATCAGATAAGCGAGCCGCAACGAAGGAAACAGCAGCTTGCTGAAGGTTCCCGCATAGATCACGCGATCGTCGTCGTCCAGGCTCTTGAGCGGAGCGAGCGGGAGACTGCCGTAGCGAAACTCTCCATCGTAATCGTCTTCGATCACGACCGCTTTGGCCGCTCGGGCCCAGCGAAGCAGCTCGAGGCGTCGGTGGAGCGCCATCGGCATGCCGAGAGGCGTGTGATGCGCGGGCGTCACATAGACGAGGCGAGCGTGCGGCGCGGCGCGCACCGCGTTCGCGACATCTAACCCGTCACTGTCGACGGGCACGCCGACGATGTCGGCGCCCGCAGCGGCGAAGATGCGGCGTGCGCCCATATAGCCCGGATCTTCGATCCAGACTTCGTCGCCGGGATCGAGCAGCAGCCGCGCGCAAAGATCGAACCCTTGCTGCGCGCTCGCGAGAATCACCACGTGCTCGGAACGGCAGGTAACGCCCATGGAGCGCCGCAAATGATCAGCGATAGCTCGACGAAGCGGCGCGTATCCCGCCGGGTCGCAGCTCAGCAGGTGCGCGCGCTGAAGCAAACCAGCTCTGCGCGCCGCAATTCGGTTCCAAATCCTCAAGGGAAACGCGGCGACGTCGGGCTGGTTCGGACGGAACGGGCGCGGAGGGAACGGCAGCTCACGCAGCGGAAAAGGCGACTGCGCAAGAAGCTCGCCGCGCCGTGACAGAATGCCCGCGCTCGCTTCCTTCTTCCTCATTGGAGCCGAGCGGGAGCTCACGGGAAGCGCCTCCGCCACGAAGGTCCCTTTGCCGACTTTGCCGACCAAATAACCTTCGGCGGCGAGCTGCGCGAAAGCATTGAGAACGACGCCGCGCGAAACATGATGCTGGCGTGCGAATTCGCGGCTTGCGGGTAGTCTGGTTCCGGGGGAAAGCCGTCCGCTCAGGATCGCGTCGCGAATTTCTCCATAGAGCCAGCGCAGAAGCGGCGTCCCTGCCGATGCTGGCGCGATAGCAAATTCGGTCTCTTCGGCCCGGCGCACGGCGAGCTCCTAAATTGGCCCTGTATTTATGTTCTAAATGGCGCTTTACGCAAGGCCATTGTCCAGATCAGTTTGCGAGGAGCCGCGTCGACGTCAGGCCTCGACGTCGAGGCGCAAAGACATCGGCTTGTTTCGTCCTGGCGATCCAAGACCGGCTTGGACGGAGGAAAACGATGCATGAATCGACGACGAGTCCGCCTTACATTCTTCCGTCGCGGCGACTCGCGAGGCGCGTGGACGATATTCCTGCGGCGCGCTTCGCAGGTCCCGCCGCGGCCCTTCTCTACCCCTTCTGGCTCGACGGCTTTCACTTTTGCGTCGAGCGCATAGGGGCCGCTCGGGGGCTCTATGCCGCCCTCCTGCTTTTGTCGGCTTGCGCGCTGTTGGTGCTCGCCAACGCAACGCCGGCCGTCGCCGCCATTGCCTTCGCTAGCCTCGCGCGCAAGGATTTGACGACAAGGTCGCATCTCCGCGCCGTGCGTGTCGCGCTTCTGGCCGTCGCCGCCGTGCCGATCTATACGTTCGTCGGCGTCATTTTCTACATGGCGGGGCTATCCGGCTCGGACCGATGGGCAGTCTCGATGCTGTGGACCATCATGATCTTTTTGCTCGCGCTTCCGGGTTCCGAGATTGCATCGTCGCAATCTCGACCTGTCGCCTCATGGTTCAAGATCCATCGGCTCCTCGGACTGACGATCGCGATTTTCGTGCTTGGTCACGAGGTCAATCATTTATTGGGGCTGGTAGGGCCGGACGCGCATTTGGCCGCGATGAAGGCGCTGCGTAAGATATATCGCCTTCCTGTCGTCGAACCGGCGATTGCCGGCGCCTTTTTGTCGACGGCGGCGACAGGAGGCTATTTGGCCTGGCGGGCGAGCGCCAAACGAATGGACGGCTTTCGCGCTTTCCAACTCATGTCCGGCGTGTTCCTGTTCTTTTTCATTATCTCGCATCTCAATGCGGTCTTCGTGCTCGCGCGGACCTATCTCGGCGTCGACTCGAATTGGGACTTTGCGACTGGAGCTCCTGCGGGGCTCATCCTGGACCCGTGGAACATCCGACTCGTTCCGCATTATGGATGGGGCGCATTCTTCGCTCTGGGGCATGTGTTCGTCGCGATTCGCTATATGATGCTTCGGCGCGGCGCGTCGAAGGCGAGCGCGGACCGTGTCGCGGTCTGGGGCGCCGTCGCCAGCGGGGTCGTCGCCATCCTGATCCTTCTCGGGATGTGCGGCGTAAGACCAGGTTTCGTCTGAGCGAAGGGCCCCCTCCCCCCGACGACGACGTCCCACAAACTCCGCCTGGGATCCGGGAGCGAGCCGCGCCGCCTATGCGCGGATGTTCACGCCGCCAAAAACCGCAACCGTTTCGGCGGTTGCGTCAAATCGCGGCGCGTCGCTCAGCTCGGGGTCAGAGCCGTTCGCCGATCTCGGGGGCGGCCGCCGGGGCGGCTCCCGACGTGTAGCTTTCGAGCTCGCTCGCGAATCGTTCTGACCGAACGCCGTTCGAATCGTAATATTCTTCGACGGATTTGACCCAGCGTTTGATGCTGGGGACATACCAGAACGCCTTATAGATACGCCCGCTGGCTTTCTTGGCGGGGATCGCGTTCTTCTGCGCGAGCAAGGCGGATTTCTCGCCGCCCTTCACCACGACGGCGTTCGTCACGACGCGCGGGACGAGCTCGGCGGTCCAAGACCCGTTCACTTCGATCTTGAGCGCGCGGAACTCCCCGGCCGGAACGGCGACGGACTCCCAGCCGATCACGCGCGACGGCGAGACGAAATGCTCGCTGCGATGCAGAGGATTGGGGTTCTCCTCCGTATATTCGACACGCCAAGTCTTCCCCACGGAGAGCGGGAAGGACAATGGCTGATTGACGACTTTTTCTTCCCCGTTCACGCTTCGCAGGCGGCTCCAGTCGAAACCGAAGATTTGCTCTTTCGCCGGCAGCGACGAGCCGATCTCCCGGGTTCTCACGAGCAGGCTGTCGCCATTGACGCGCACGACGGCGATCTCATCTCGCCGCTCGCGGGCGGTTCCGCCCTTCTCGACCATGATATGGTAGGTCCAGGCTTCCTGCGTCGAAAGCTTCGGCCGATCCAATTCGCCCGCATGAGCGAAGGACGCACCTCCGAAAATGACCAAAAGAATGCTTTTTGTCCGCATCGCCGCGCACAGAGCCGAGTTGGAAGTCGAATGGTCGGATTCTAGACCGATCCCTCCGCCTGAACAAGCTCATGCGATCACGATTGACGGCGGCTATGATTTCTGCGCGACGAAGAATAGGCGCGGATAGCGGAGCAGAACCTTCCCGTCCGGCTGCAACGGATAGGCGGCCGCGAGCTCCGATTCGTAACGAGACAAGAAGAGTGAACGCTCGATCTTGCTCAACGGATCGAGGAACGGCCGCAGCGCCGAGCCTTCGAACCATTCGACGACGCCCTTCGCGCCGTCGAGCGGATGAACATAGGTGGTTTGCCAGGTCTCGAATACGGACGCATGCGCGGCCAGCCGCCGATAATATTCTTCCGGCGGGCTGATCACGGGCCGCGTCTTGGCGATGGGAACGAGGCGCTCCGCCCAAGGGCCGTCGGCCGCGATCATGCGCATCAGCGCATGCGACATCTCCTGCGTCGTGTTCGGCATTTGTACCGCGAGCCAGCCGCCCGGCCGCAGCACGGACAAGAGCCTGACGATCGCCTCGTCGTGATCCGGGACGAATTGCAGCGCCGCGTTGGAGAAGACGAGATCCGGCGGCTCCGCCGGGCGCCAGGCGGCGATGTCCTGCTTTTGAAATTGCGCGGAGGCGATGCCGCGACGACGCGCGACCTCGAGCATTTCGTCGGAGGTGTCGAGGCCGACGAGAGCGGCGCGGGGAAATCGCGCGGCGAGGAGCTCGGTGCTGTTCGCGGGACCGCATCCGAGATCGAAGACCGTGGTCGGCTCGAACTCCGGGATGCGCGCGAGCAGATCCCTCGCGGCCCGCGTGCGCTCCCTCTCATATTTCCGATAGAGAGCAATGTCCCAGTCGCTCACGTTGAGGCTCGCCTTCCGATCTGCGGCGCATTGATGGTCCCTACGGCGTCTATCGCTCGGGCGATCGGCGCCGGGCGCTTGCCCATTCGCATTCGCGCCTTGTCGCATGAAAATCGCTTCGAAGCCATCTCGCCGCCGCGGCGCGTGGCGGGAAGACGCCCGCAACGCTTGCGCCGTCGACGCTCGAGGTGCCTACGAACCCGATTGGCGTGCTTTTGTGGGACGCCCGGTAAATTAAGCCGCGTTAAAACTCCAGGCCGGCTATTTAAGGAAATACCGAATTGCTTAAATAAGAAACCTGGGTCATGCTGCGCCGATGAGCGCTCAGAATTCCCATAGTTCTAGGCTCGGTCGCTACGTGGAAGCGACTGTCGGCGGCGAAGTCGTGCGCGCCTTCGTTCCCCCTCCCCTGCCGCCGAGCCCGGACATCGATCTCCTGCCCCTTCTCGGTCGCGTCAGCGCCGCGGAGCGAGCGCTCGGCCGGCTCGATGGCGCAGCCGTCCTGCTGCCGCGACAGGAGCTTTTTCTCTACATGTACGTCCGCAAGGAAGCTGTGCTCTCCTCGCAAATCGAGGGTACGCAGTCGACCCTCGCCGATCTCCTTCGGTTCGAGACGGAGGCGTCGTCGGGCCAACCGATCGACGACATCCGGGAAGTCTCGAATTATGTCGACGCGATGATGTACGGGCTCGAACGGCTCGAAGAGTTCCCGCTCTCGCTTCGACTCATTCGTGAGCTCCACGCGCGCCTCCTGCAGAGCGGTCGCGGTGAGACGAAAGACCCCGGAGAGTTTCGGCGCTCGCAAAATTGGATCGGCGGCACGCGGCCCGGCAACGCGCTGTTCGTGCCCCCGCCCCCCAGTGAGCTCGGCGGCTGTCTCGACGCTTTCGAGCGCTTCATTCACGAAACCGGATCGCAATTGCCGCCGCTGATCAAAGCCGGGCTGCTTCACGTTCAGTTCGAGACCATTCATCCGTTTCTCGACGGGAATGGTCGTGTGGGGCGCCTTCTGGTCACGCTGTTCCTTTGCGCCAATGGCGTGCTGCGGACTCCCCTCCTCTATCTCAGCCTTTATCTGAAAACGCATCGCGCGGACTATTATCGTCTTTTGCAAGAGGTGCGCGAGAATGGCGCTTGGGAGAGCTGGCTCGAATTTTTTCTGGAGGGCGTTGCCGAAACGGCAAATCAGGCCTTCGAAGCAGCCGTGCGGATCGCGGGTCTTTTCACGCGCGATCGGGAGCGGATAGCAGCCGAAAGCGATCGGACGGGGTCCTCGCTTCGCATTCACGACTTGCTTCAGCTGCATCCATTCGCCACCGCGAACGATCTCGTCGCGCGTACCGGGTTGAGCGCGCCGACCGTCAATGCGGCGCTGGCCGATCTCGAGCGCCTGGGCGTCGTCGCAGAGATTACGGGCCGTCGGCGTGGGCGCGTTTTCAGCTACCGTGCTTATCTCGATATTCTCAGCGAAGGAACGGGACCGCTGCGTGGGTGACCTCCGGCTTTGGCCTTTCCGGGGCGTGTAAAAAGAGCCCCTCGTTCGAGAGAGTTTTCTCGCCGTTGACCACTCTCCGCCGAGTTGCACGCGGACAACTCAGGAACGAGTGTGCCGCGCCTTGGATCAAACAGAGCCGGCGAGTGGCCCCGGGCGCCTCCCGTCGAATTTGAGGATGATGCGCGTGCAAGACGGCCCTCGACCCAGCGGGAGGGCTCCGCGTGAGGCATGCGATGCGCCGATAAGAACGGTGGCGGGGAGGAGCAGTAGTGGATTGTGCGCTCGGTCCTTTAGCGCCGATAAGAACGGCTCCGGCGATCGGCCGTATCGTTCTTTGATAGTATCTCGATCGTGCCGAATCGAGTTGCACGCGTGCAACTCCCGAGCCGGTGCAATTGTCCTCCAAAGTCGGGGTGACCGAGCGGCCGAGTTGTCCGCGTGCAACTGGTGAGTGAGCCGCCTGACAGCGAGGGCGCGATACGTGGCGGTAACCGCTCGTTAAATAAAAACTCCTTGCGGCGTAGAGCGAATCGGCCCTTATTCCTCGATCAGCGCATTTCAGGGCCACCAGCTGAAATTTCCGCAGATCCGAGGAAGTCTAATGCCGTCATCGATCATAAGCCAGCAGCGGGGTCCCGACGACCTGCGGTCGCTGATCAATGCCGACGCCGCCGAGCTGTCTTTGCGTCTTCGCGCGCAGCAGATCAGGGATTTCCCGCCGGCCGCGCAGAAGACTATTCGGCGATTTTCCCCAGCGGAGGCCGCGCGCTTCATCGGGATACACGAAGGCTATTTGCGGCAGCTCGTTGCAGAAGGGAAGGGGCCTCCGGCCCAGCCGAACAATCGACGCACCTATTCGATCGAGGACATCGAGGGGCTCCGCGCCGAACTCGACCGCAATGGCAAAGGCGCGCGCCGCTATGTGCCGCATCGCAAGGAGGGCGAGCCTCTTCAAATCGTCTCCGTGATGAACTTCAAGGGCGGAAGCGGCAAGACCACGACTGCTGCGCATCTCGCGCAATTCCTGGCGTTTCGGGGATATCGCGTGCTGGCGGTCGATCTCGATCCGCAGGCCAGCCTCTCGACCTTTTTCGGCCATCAGCCGGAGCTCGACGTCGGCGAGGGCGAGACGATCTACGGAGCTATTCGCTATGACGCGCAGCGACGCGATATGGCGGAGATCGTCCGCGCCACGTACATACCGAATTTGCATGTGGTTCCCGGGCAATTGGAGCTCATGGAATTCGAGCATGAGACGCCCAAGGAGCTCATGGGGCGGCAGGGAAACAGCTCGCTGTTTTTCGCGCGAGTCGGGGAGGCGCTCGCGCAGGTGAGCTTCGCTTACGACATCGTCGTGATCGATTGTCCGCCGCAGCTCGGCTTTCTGACCCTTTCCGCGCTCTGCGCTGCGACCGCGGTCCTGATCACCGTGCATCCGCAAATGCTCGACGTGATGTCCATGTCGCAGTTCTTGAACATGACGGGCAGTCTGCTCGACGTCGTCGCAAACGCGGGCGGCGAAACGCAATATGATTGGATGCGATATCTGGTCACACGCTACGAGCCGAGCGACGGACCGCAAACGACGATGGTGGGGCTGCTGCGATCGATCTTCGGCTCGCGTGTGCTCACGCATCCGATGGTGAAGAGCACGGCGATCGCCGACGCCGGCCTGACGAAGCAGACGCTCTATGAGGTCGAAAGGCAACAGTTCACGCGGGGAACCTATGACCGCGCGGTCGAGGCGCTGGATCTCGTCAATGGCGAGATCGAAGGTCTCATTCGCGGCGTTTGGGGAAGGAGCTGACGATGGCGCGGAAAATCATCTTCGACGCGCCTTTGGAGGAGACGAAGCCGCCGGAATCGCTGGCGCGCGCGACGGCGCCGCATCCGGCGCGTCCTCTTCTCGGTCTCGACCGGCCGATCAAGCAATCGAGCGCTCTCGGCGCCATATCGCAATCCTTGGGAGATATCTCCGAGCGCGTGAAGCGAGCCGAGCAGATCGAGCAGAAACTGGTCGCAGGGCAAACCGTCGTCGAGATCGATCCCGATCTCATCGACGCCTCTTTCGTGCCCGATCGCATGGATGCGACGCCGGAGCAGGATGCGGCGTTTCGCGAGATGATCCGCGAACACGGGCAGAATGTGCCCATTCTCGTCCGCCCCAAGACGCCGGAGCGTTTCGAGGTCGCCTTCGGTCATCGCAGGTTGCGCGCCGCGCGCGAGCTCGGAATTAAAGTCCGCGCCGTCGTGCGCGATTTGACCGATGAGCAGCTCGTCATTGCGCAGGGGCAGGAGAATAGCGTCCGGACCGATCTCACCTTCATCGAGCGCGCCCGCTTTGCGGCGCGGCTCGAGGATCGAAAATTCTCGCGCGAGATCATCATGGCGTCTCTCAATGTCGACAAGGCCGCGCTGTCGCGCCTCATCGCCATTGCGACGCGCGTTCCCGGCGCGCTGATCGATGCGATTGGTCCTGCACCCGGATTTGGCCGCGTGCGCTGGCAGGAACTGACCGAGCTTCTCGATGTGGACGACAATCGCGCACGGGCGCGCGCCATTATCGCGGAGCCCTCGTTCGGAGATTTGGACACCGATAAAAGGTTCCAGACCCTCTATGATCGGCTGCGCGTTCGCGAAGCCCGCCTTCGCCCCGAGACCTGGAATGCAGAGGATGGGACGCGCGTCGCCCGCATCATGCGCTCCGGTAAAAAGCTGACGCTCACATTCGACGATCGTGTGGTCCCGCAATTTGGCGATTTCGTCGCCGAAAGGCTGCAGCTTCTCTATGAGGAGTACAAGGCCAACGGAGATCGTGGGAGCTGACGCTTCTTTCGCGCTGCGTATTTGGCGCTGTTCGTGCGTTCACGAAGGCAACGGAGATTTATCGCAAAAGAAAAAGGCCCCCGAAACGTCGTCTCGGAAGCCCTTCTCATCCTTCAGCAAGCTGAGAATCCCACTTCCGCGAATCACTGTCAAGAGTCGGCGCCGTTTCAGCGAGCGGATTTCTTTTGCCTGAACGAGGCAAAGGAACATGCAGACACGTTCAACGACGCCCTTCGGGCGGCGGCCGTTGTCGCTCGCCATGGTGGCGAGCCAGGCCGCGACCGAGAATTTCGCCGCCAAGCCGGGCGCATCCGAAACAGTCGTCCATAAGTGGCGGCTGTTCCGCGCGCTCACCGAGGCCAAAGAGCCGCTCGGCGTCACCGAGCGCGCGCTATCGGTGCTGCACGCGCTGCTGAGCTTCCACCAGGAGACCGCGCTCAGTCTGCCGGAGGTCGCTTCGATGTCCGCCGAGGCGGGCTCGGCCGGCGCCGGAATCGTCGTGTTTCCTTCGAACAAGGAACTCTCGATCCGCGCCCATGGCATGGCGCCGGCGACTTTGCGCCGGCATCTCGCCTGCTTGGTCGACGCCGGGCTCATCATCCGCCGTGATTCCCCGAACGGCAAGCGCTTCGCCCGGAAAGGGCAGGGGGGAGCGATAGCGGACGCCTTCGGCTTCGACCTCGCGCCACTCGTCGCGCGCTCGAGCGAAATCGAGAACCTCGCAGAGGAGGTGCGGGCCGAGAACCGCGCGATCGCGCTGCTGCGCGAGAAGATCACGCTCACGCGGCGAGACATCGTCAAAATGATCGAGACCGCTTTGGAGGAGGGCGTCTCGGGCGACTGGGACGAGGCGCATCAGCGCTATGCGACGCTCTCGGGGCGCTATGGACGGGGGCTTTCCTGCGCCGATCTGCAGGCTTTGGCCGGGGAATTGGCCGCTCTAGCGGCGGAAATCCACAAGTCGCTGGAAACGCACATAAAAGCTCAAAATATGAGCGGCAATGAGTCTCAATCTGAGCGCCACATACAGAATCAAACCACAAATTCTTCTGATCTTGAACCTAGCCTTCAAGAAGGCAGGGCGCAGCCACCCCAACCAAATCTCGAAGAGCCCGGAGGAGCGATCGATCGCGCCCCAGAAACATCCCCAGATCGCTCTCGAACCATCGATCCCAAGCCGGCCCTTCGCGCCTATCCCCTCGGAATGGTGCTGGAGGCCTGTCCAGACATCGTCGATTACGGCCCGAGTGGCGAAATCTCGTCATGGCGAGACCTCGCTGCTGCGGCGGCGACAGTGCGTTCGGCGCTCGGCGTTTCGCCAGACGCCTGGTCGCAAGCCCTGGATGTCCTGGGCGAGCATGACGCCTCCATCGTCATCGCCGCGATCCTGCAACGTGGCGATGAGATCAAGAGCGCCGGCGGCTATCTCCGCGTCCTGACCGAAAAGGCGAGGGCAGGGGAGTTCTCGCTCGGACCCGTGCTGATGGCGCTGTTGCGCGGCAAGGCCGCGAAGGCGGCGCGCGAACGCAAGAAAACAGGGTGACGCGGGATGGATGATCGGACCGAGGCCCGGCGGTCCGCTCGCTCACAGCGTTTCGGCGTCGAGCAATCGGAGCTTTTCGGCGCGATCGAGCAGGCTTTTGACGGAGGAGGGCGCCCAGCGGGTTCCGCCGCGCGGCGTGCGCTCATACATGGCCTCGAGCTGCGCGCCGATCTGCGCGAGCGTCAGATCGGGATTGGCCCGCTTGATCCCGGCGACGAGCGTGACCAGGCGTTCGCTGCTGATTTTTCGGCTGGCGGCTTGATGGAGGAGGCGGGGCTCGATCAAGCCCTCGGCGACGAAGCATTTGACGGCGCGCTTCAGGCTCTCGACGGTCCATTGGGGCAGGGGAGCGCCTGAAGCGGCATCGCGCTTGGCGTTGAGCACGCGCACGACATCCTGCCAGCGGTGATCCGGGCGCATTTGCCGGACGACCGGCAGCCAATGTTCGGCCGTTCGGTTGACGCGCTCGAAATAATTCGCCGCCTTGGCGTCGACGATGCGCTGGATGGCGTCGCGGTCGCCGGCGCGGAGCTTTGGATTGCCGCCGATGCGGCCGCGCTTCTTGGCGGCGCGCAGGCCGTCCTTGGTGCGCTCCCGGATCAGGGCGCGCTCCAATTCCGCTACGGCGCCGAGAACCTGCAGGGCGAACCGGCCTTGCGGGGTCGTGGTGTCGATGGGATCGGCGAGCGATTTGAAATGCGCGCCCTTGGCGTCGAGCTCGGCGATCACGGCCAGGAGATGCGACAGCGAGCGGGCCAAACGGTCGAGCCGTGCGACGACCAGCACATCGCCGCGTCGCACGCGCGAAAGAGCCTTGGCGAGTTCCGGCCGTGAGGCTTTCGCCCCCGACATATGCTCACGAAAAATCTCGACGCAGCCGGCCGCCTTCAGCACATCGGTCTGCGCGTCGGTGACCTGCTCCTCGGTCGAGACGCGAGCATAGCCGATAAGCCGGCCCCTGACGTTCGAATCCGTCATCGGGAGACGACGTCCGATCCGCCGCGGTCGGAAAGAAGCGTCAGCAGGGAGGGGTTCGTGTAAATTTTCTCTCTGCCTGCTTCAATCTCTTGAAGAAGCTCGAGGGACGCGAGGGCTTTCAGATAAACGGAAGCGGATTGGCGCTTGGTGTAAATGCCGATTTTAATTTCCCCAGAAGCGCCGAAGTAAAATTCCCCAGTCTGGCGGGCGTGGCGATCAGCCGTCGATGTGATCTGCTCCTCCGTTTTTGGGCGGTCGTCCGCGGCGCCTGAGCGTCGGCGGGATCGGCGCCGGCTGAATGCTGGCTTTTGTCCGAACATGTTCGGGCAAGAGGTCAGCGTGCTCGCGCAGGCGATAGCTGGAGCCTTCGATTTGGAAGACGACGGCATGATGTAGGAGGCGGTCGAGAAGCGCCGTGGCGACGACGGCGTCGCCGAAGATGTCGCCCCATTCCGCGAAGCCGCGGTTCGAGGTGAGGATCATCGCGCCTTTCTCATAGCGGGCGTTGACGAGCTGGAAGAACAGATTGCCGCCGCCCGGCGTGACCGGCAGATAGCCGATCTCGTCGACGATCAGCAGCGCGAACCGGCAGAAGTAGCGGATCTTCTCCCGCAGCGTTCCCTCGCGCTCGGCTCTGGCGAGCACCGCGATGATGTCGGCGAGGGAGGCGAAGTAGACGCTGCGGCCGGCTTTGACCGCTTCGACGCCGAGCGCCAGGCCGAGATGGGTTTTCCCCGTGCCGGGCGGGCCGATGAGATGGACGGCTTCGGCGCGGTCGATGAACTGCAACTCGGCGAGCGCCATGACGCGGCTCTTGTCGAGCGAGGGCTGGAAGGAGAAGTCGAAGCCGGCAAGCGTTTTGACGGCGGAGAGGCGCGCCATCTGAAGAGCCATCCGGACGCGGCGGTTCTCACGCAGGGTGAGTTCCTCGGCGAGGAGAATGTCGACGACATCGAGCGCCGTGGCTTCGCCGCGCTCGACGGCGCGCAGGGTGACGTCGAGGATCTCGAGGGCGCGCGGCATCCTCAGGCCGACGAGATTGCGTTTGACGCGGTCGATGATCGCGGAGGGAGCGGCGTTCATCGTGAGCCTCCCTGCGCGGCCAGGCGGCGGCCCACCGCGTCATAGAAGGCCAGAGGGCGCCGCGCGGCATGATCGCCGGCACGCCGCAACACGGGCTGCGGCTCTTCGGGCGGGCGTCGGCCCGGCGCTGGCGACGGCGTTCGGCGATGCGCCGGATCGAGACACTTCTCGCCGCGGCTTTCGAGCGGCGCATGTGTGGCGATCAGCTCGCCGTCCTCGAAGATGCGGATCGCGTCGGCGAAGACATGGACGTCGAGGACGCGCCGCCGCGTGGTGTCCGGCACGCTGTAGAGATTGCCGCCGACGCTGACCATGCCTTCATGCGAGGCGCGTCGTTCGAGCCGCAGCACCGCCTGATAAGCCATGGCAGGCAAAGCTTCGAGCGCCGCCTTCTCTTCGGCGAAGGCCTCGTCGACGACGCGCTTCGTCGTGGCATGGACGCGCGGATTGGCGATCGTATCGAGCCAGTTCCGGAGCTGAGCATTCAGATCGTCGAGATCGCGGAAGGAGCCGCCGAGGAAAAAATCCTCGCGGATATAGCGGAACGGCCGCTCGACCTTCCCCTTCGTTTTCGCGCGATAGGCTTTGCAGGCGCGCGGCCGGAAACCGTAATGGCGGGCGAGATCGAGTAGCGTGCGATTGTAGACGACGAGACCGTCCGGGTCTTCGCCGATGACAGCGGTCTTCATGCGGTCGTAGAGGATTTCGCGGGGAACGCCGCCGAGCGCCTCGAAGGCGGCCATGTGGCAGCGCAGGACGCTCTGCATGTCCTGATGCAGGACGAAGCGCGCCCAGATGAAGCGGGAATGGCCGAGGACCATGGAAAAGAGCCAGACGATGCGCTTGACGCCGGGCGCGTCGAGGAACTCGAGGTCGAAGCGGGCGAAGTCGACCTGCGCCTGCTCTCCAGGCGGGGTTTCGAAGCGGACCTCGAAGCCTTTGGGACGCGGCGGGCGAAGCTCACGCAGCAGGTCGGTGACAGCGGTATAGCCGCCGGCATATCCATGCCCCTTAATCTCCCGCCACAGCCGACGGCCGCTCAAGGCCGGATAGGCGGCGAGGCGCTCCCGCAGATAGGCCTCGAAGGACGCGATCGCGCGCTCGCGCGGCGGTCTGGCTTTGTAGCTGGGCGCCGCCAGCCCCGCGGCGATGTGCTTGCGGACGGTCTTCCGGTCGATTCCGAGCTGGCGCGCAATGGCGGACACCGAGACGCCCTGACGATGTAGTTCCAGGATCATGACAATTTCCCCGAGTTTGATCACCGCGCCCTCCCTCCCGCCGAGGGGAGCAGCATCGGCGAATTGGCGCGTCGCCGGGCCTTCCAGGGCATGCCCTGGAAGGCCCGGCGTCACGAAAACTGGGGAATTTTCAATCGGCACATTTGGGGAGTTTACGCCCGGCACTCACACTTGGCGATGCCCGCGCCGACCAGATCGGCGATTCGGCAATAGGGATTGACGAATATGATCTCGGCCAATTCGCGAGAATAGATTTTCGGCAAGCCGCGCCGGATTTGTTCGGCCGTCACATCGAGCAGGTTGCGGATCGCCCAGATTTTTGCGGTCGACCACGTCGCGGTTTCGCGTATGGCGGCGAGCATGAACAAGATCCATGGCTCCCACGCGTCATCCGTCGTGACCGCGAGCAGGCCATCGTAGTATGACTTTTTATTATCAATGATATAGCGGCTCAAATACAGGACGGGAATGTCGAGCAGTCCTTGTTCGACGAGGAACAGCAGATTGAGAACTCGGCCCGTGCGACCGTTGCCGTCTGTGAACGGATGGATCGCTTCGAACTGATAATGCATGATGGCGAGCCGGATCAGCGGATCGACGCTGTCGTCCGCGTGGATGTAGCGTTCCCAATCGGCGAGTTTATCGCGCAGCAATTCGGCTCCCTCGGGCGGCGTGTAAACCACTCGGCCCGTCGCCTCGTTCAGCAACGCCGTGCCCGGGGTTGCGCGGATATCGAGATCCACTCCTTTGATGGTCCGACATATCTCGATGGCGTTCCGCGTCGAAAGCGGGCGATCTTTCAGACTCTCGAAGCCCTGATAAAGCGCCGTGCGATAGCGGAGCGCCTCCTTGGTCGCGGGGTCGACGCCAGCTTCTGGCCGGTTGGCGAAGCGGAATAGCCGGTCCGTGGTCGTGACGATGTTTTCGATCTCGGAGCTTGCTTGCGCTTCGAGGAGGGGAATCGAATTGATCAGAACCGACGGGTTTGGGATCAGCCGGCCCGAAATCTTGAGCTCGGCCAGCGCGGAGCGGGCGCCGACGCAGGCCTTGAGAATGGCCTTGGTCTCGACGTCCTGGCTCGGCGGCAGAGCTGGAAGGTCATTGTAAGGGCGTGCAGGGTCGAACGACATGTCGAAGAAACCTCTGTCGATCGACAGATTGCTCCCAAGATGTCGATGAGATCGACAAATGCCGGAAACGTGTCGATGATTCGAGTTTCTATCGACATACAAGCTCCAGCGCAATAGGCAAATACATAATTGCACGTGACTACAAATCGGTCGTTTGAAAACGCAGCCGAAGGCCGAAGTTCGCCGATCCGACCCGGGGGACAGCAGGAGAAAGGCCCGAAAACCACGCCTTTTCGTCGATTTGTGGGCCGAAACCCCGCCGCCAGCGCCGTGACGAGGCTCGCTTTCGGCGGCCGCGGCGGCGCTTTTCGATCCAAGCCGCGAAGGAGAAAAAGGCATCTTCTATCATTCAAGCTAAATTTGAAATAACTTGAAAAACATCTTGGTTCGCACGGAATTAGAATGCTGTTAGATCTTCCCGGCTCGGTTTCATTCGAACGCCTACAAACGCCCTTCGAGAAGGCGTCGGACGCTCTCGCGCGTTCCGACGAGCGGCTTCGTTCCAGTCCGTCGCCGAAGCCTTCGTTCTTCGCGCGCATTTCCACGACGCCGGCGTGGCCTGTGGCGCGTGGGGGAATTCCTGCAATTCGAGGAAGCCCGTGCTCCATGGCGCGGGAACGGACGTGCGTACGCCGCGGCATGAGCTCGTGCGGGCCGCTGAGGCAGGCCGCAGGAGACGGCGTCGGACGTGCGTCTGCGCCAGGAAGCCGGCGCGGGGCATAGGCTTCGTATCGACTTCGATGTTCTCGACGAGGCCGTCTTCCCGGCGGTCGACTATTCGACGCCGGGAGGACTTTCCTGGAACGAACTCACAACGCTCGTTCATCCCTTCCTACCCGCCGGCTCACTGATCGGCGTTTCGACCGCTTGCTACAATCCCGATAAGGACGCCGACCTCACCGGGGGACGACAGATCGTCGGATTTCTCCATCGAGCGCTCGTATCGGGCGAATTCGAATGATCGATTTTAGGTCTGGAAGTCGCGCGCTTCGACGCGCGTCGCGGAGGATCTGCCGTCATGCGCTTCATCTCGACGACTTATCTGGCGCTGGCACATTCGCGGAGCGTTGGCGCCGTCGCGGAGTCGAGCGGCGCCGTCGACGTCACAAGCGAGCGTCCTGCGTTTTAGATATATAAACGGTATCGAAACGGCGCTTGCCCTGAAACGCCTTTGGTCGTCCCAATGCCTCCTACTTCAACTCCCGTCTACGCATCCGCGTCAAATCCAAATCGGCTCGAGGCGTCTCGATTTCTGGATAGAGGCTGTAACGCAGCAATTGCGTTCCGTTTCTTATGGCCAGACCGTCCTGTTCAATTTGGTGGATGGTCCAAGATTCGAGCTTGTCGCCGACAATTTTCCACTCGCCTCGAGGGGTGTTCGCAGACGTCAGAAATGCCTTCGCTAAGCTTCTATACTTGACGATCGCCTTCAAAGAGACTCTGGCAGGAGGGGACGGAGCGGCGGGGTCTGGCGCGTGGGGACTTGCCGCGCTTTGAGGGCGTCTGGTCCGGGAAAATATCGGTCGAGACAAAGTGTGCAGATCGACGCCGCTATAATCGCGCGTCGGAGCAACAGAAGTGAATGCCGGCGCCTTCCAGGCAACGCTCGGGCTGGGTATTGGCGTGTCACGCCGAAAATATGCAGACGTAGCGAATGTTGCAGCCAAGGCGGTCAATGCCGCTTCGCAAAGCAAGATGATCATCATCAAAGGTGACGGTCGCACACTCGCAGTGAGCGAGCCGAGCACTTTGCCAGAAGTCATAATCGTCCCGTAGCCTCGCTAACTCGAAAGCCTTCGTCATAGACGTCGAAGCTCAAACTTCCGCAGGTCATGGTCGAGCGCCGATGGTGCGAATAACCAATACTGGCGCAGGCCGCGGAAATATCGAACGAACAGGCGCCGACCGCGAGCGCCGGATGCCCATACGTGATCCACAACCTCGAACTTCGTGCCGCCTTTGCTGAGAGTGGCGGGTTGTTCGAACTCGATCTCCACGAACTCGGCGTTGGCGGTGAGCGTGAGTGTCCTCTCTGTTCCTTTCGAACTGCAATAGTTCTTCGCCGCGATCAGGTCGATCCATAAAAGAATCGCCTGATGCGCTTCATCGAAAGTCCACAAAAGTTTCACTCGCATGTCGCCCCGAAGGCGTAGCCGAATCCTAGTTTAACCAAGTCTGGATATCGATAACATGACCAATAGTGATCGCCGTGATTTTCTGCGCCTCCTGGGAGGCGCGACGCTCGCCACGAGCTTTTCACAGAGCATCGAACGCGCTATTGCGTTGCCTGGCAATCATCGCACCGGCACGATTCAGGACATAGAGCACATTGTCGTCCTGACGCAGGAGAACCGCTCCTTCGATCATTATTTCGGCAGCCTGCGCGGCGTGCGCGGCTTCGGCGATCCGCGTTCGGTCTTGCTTCCGTCCGGCAAGCCGGTGTGGCGTCAGCCCTATGCGACAGGCGAGCTTCTCCCCTATCGTCCCGACGCGCATCCGGTCGGCTCCCAATTCCTGGCTGGCACGCCGCACAACTGGCCGGACGCGCACAAGGCCTGGAACAACGGCAAATACGACCAGTGGATTCCGGCCAAGGGTCCGGTGACAATGGCGTATATGACGCGAGAGGACATTCCTTTCCATTACGCCCTGGCCGACGCCTTTACCATCTGCGACGCCTATCATTGCTCGGTGATGGGAGCGACCGATCCCAACCGCTATTACATGTGGAGCGGCTGGGTCGGTAATGACGGCGCCAATGGCGGACCGGTCCTCGACAATTCCGAAGCCGGCTACGACTGGCGCACCTATCCCGAGCGGCTGGAAAAGGCCGGCGTGTCTTGGAAGGTCTATCAGGACGTCGGAACAGGGCTGACCGCCGACGGCTCGTGGGGTTGGACCGACGATCCCTATATCGGCAATTACGGCGATAATTCTCTGCTCTATTTCCATCAGTATCAGAAGGCCCAGCCGGGCGCGCCGCTCGCCGACAAGGCGAAGACCGGCACCAACATCTCGACCGGCGGAACGCTGTTCGACGTCTTCCGCGACGACGTGCTCCGCAACACCCTGCCCCAAGTCTCCTGGATCGCCGCGCCCGAGGCCTATTCGGAGCATCCCAACTTCCCGCCCAATTACGGCGCATGGTACATCACGCAAATTCTAGATGCGCTGACCGCCAATCCAGAAGTCTGGAGCAAGACGGTCCTGCTCCTCAATTACGATGAGAACGACGGCTTCTTCGATCACGTCGTGCCGCCGTCCGCGCCGCAATCGGCGTCGCAGGGCCTCTCCACCGTCGACACGACGAACGAGATCTATCCAGGCGGATCGCACTACGCCGCGGGCCCCTACGGCCTCGGCGCGCGCGTGCCGCTGATCGCCGTCTCGCCGTGGAGCAAGGGCGGCTTCGTCTGCTCGCAAGTGTTCGACCACACCTCCGTCATCCGTTTCATCGAGCAGCGCTTCGGCGTGGTGGAGCCGCAAATCTCGGCGTGGCGCCGCGTCGTCTGCGGCGATTTGACGTCTGTCTTCGACTTCACGCGGCCGCGCGCCCGTTTCGTCTCCCTGCCCAGCACGGCCGCCTATGCGCCGCCGGATCGGGTGCGGCATGCGAGCTATGTCCCGACGCCGCCGACGGCGCAAGCCATGCCGCACCAGGAGCCGGGACTGCGCTTTGCACGCGCTCTGCCTTACGCCCTCCAAATGGAGGGCGAGCTCGACGCGGCAAAGACCACGCTCCAGCTCCATTTCGCCAACCAAGGCGACGCCGGCGCTTGGTTCCACGCGCGCTCGGGCGATGGCGTGTCCGGTCCGTGGGGCTATACGGTCGAAGCCGGCAAATCACTCTCTGCGAGCCTGAGCGTCCCCGCCGGCGGTCGATACGACTTCTCGGTCTACGGCCCGAACGGCTTCCTGCGCACGTTCAAAGGCGGCGCGGCATCTGGCGCGGAGGAGCTCGAAATCCGCAGCCATGTCAAGGCCGAGGAACACGGGCTCGAGCTGTTCATCGTCAATCGCGGTCGCGGCGCAGCGACCGTCACTGTCGTCGACGCCTATACGCGTGAGGCGGTGCGGCGCCACCTTGCGCCGGGCGCGCGCATCGAGAAATTCTGGCCTCTGCACGCCAGCTTCGGCTGGTACGACCTGCTGATCACGATCGCGGAGAATACGAGCTTCGAGCGTCGTCTTGCCGGACATATCGAAAATGGCCGGGAGAGTGTCAGCGATCCGGCCTTCGGCGGGAACGGCGCGCAGGTCGCCTCGGCATTGCCCGATCACGGCCACGGCCAGGACGATTGAACGAGAGCGCGTCGAGCGGCGGACAACCGCTCCTTCACTCCCTTCTTCCGATCGAAGCCGGCGTTCGCGCCGGCTTTTCCATGTTCGGCGCGGCGAGGCGCGAAATCATCGTTCTCTGCGTGCGCGTGAATCGAGCCCTCTATTCAATCGAGTCTTGCCGGAGGACGCGCTGGTGATCTTCCGGGGTCGGCTCCCGCGCCTCGAGACGAGTGGCGCGTCGGGAAGCGTGTCAGGCCACGACACGGGCGACGGATCGTCTCGGCGTGGAATCTGCGCGGGCGCGCCGCTTCTTCCACCAGATAGTGACGCCGGTGAGCGAGAGGATGGCGATGAAGACCCCGAGGAGGCCGACGAAGATGCGATATGGCGGCCCGAACACATTGGCCATGTGTAGCTCCATCAACCAAGTGGTCAGCGTATTGCCCGAGCGACGGCCAGATGGCGCGTCGAGGCTCAGAAGCGCGCCGGAACAGGCGTCGAAATAGACCGAGGTGCTTCCGTATTTCTCGCCGATGTCGAGGCTGCTGTGCGCGCTGTAGCGATAGCGCCCCTCGGAGCGCTCCGCGGCGAGCGCGACCTGCCGGTCGACTGTGAAGCCGTTCGCCTGCGCCTGCTCGTCCATCAGCCGCGCGCCGATCGCCTGCGCCTCCCGCCATCCCAGCGGAGCGCGATCCGCATGCGAGAGCGGCGGCGCGGGCAGCGCCCAGATCGGCCGTTCGAAATCGAACAGCAGCTCCGTGACGCTCATGTAGAAGGCGTTCATATTCATGAACACGCTCGACCAGGCGAAGACGAACAGCGCCGCCCACAGCCACAGGCCGCCGGCCCGATGTAGATCGAAATTGACGCGATAGAAGGAGGCTCGGAATTTCACCAGCCAGGACGGCTTCCAGCGCTCTAGAAAGCCACGCTTGTGCGCCCCGCCCGGCGAAGGCAAAGTCAGATAGAAGCCGACGAAGCAATCGAGCGTCCAGGCGATCGCGACGAGGCCGAGAATCCAGCCGCCCGGCTCGCCGAGCGCCAGCGCATAATGAAGACGATAGACGAAGGGCAGGATCGTGTTCGCTCCATCGGGAAGCCCCCTCGTCGAGCGGCGTCCCAACTCCTCGCCGGAGCCTTCCCCGAGGAAGAGCTGGTCGAACTCCAAGGGAGGCGCGCCGGGGCGCGCCTCAATGCGAATGGTCGCCGAGCCCATTCCGTTGAAGAAGACAGATTGGACTCGGGCCTCCGGGACCAACGCCTCGGCGCGAAGCGCCAGCGCGCTGGCGTCGAGCGCGACGCCTGCCGACCCGCCTGGGAAGAGCCGCGGCGACAGCCAGTGATTCAGCTCCGGCAGAAAGGCGAGCAGCGCGCCGGTGAGGCCGACCAGGATCAGAAACCCGGCCATGCTCAGCCCGACCCAACGATGCACAAGGACGAAGACGGCGCGCCGCATCTCTCAGAACTCGACCTTGAGCGAGCCGAGGACTGTGCGTGGCGCGCCGGGAGTGATGAAGGTCGCGCTGTTGGTGCCGATCCAATAGGTTCGGTCGAATAGATTGTCGACGTTGATCTGAGCGGTCAGCTTCTTGCCCTGGAACGTGAAATTGTAGCTCGCCATCAGATTGAAGACGGCGTAGCTCGGCAAGACGAAGGTATTTCCGGCATCGCCATATCGATCGTCCGACGCCACAACTCCAGCTCCGACCTTCAGCCCGGAGAGGCCGCCGTTGTCGAACTCGTAGGTGCTCCACAAGCTGCCGGAATTGCGCGGAACCAGGAATAGCCGCTTCCCCGTGTAGCCGAGACCGCCGTCCCAGCCGACGTCACGAATCGTCTTCGCGTAGCCGATATGCGTATAGGCTGCGATGATGCGCAAGCCGGGCAGAACCTCGCCGGACAGATCGAATTCGACGCCCCGAGACCCCGCCTGTCCGATCGTGCGCGTGAACATCGGATTGACAGGATCGGGCACGCCGATGTTGTTCTTCGTGAGGTCGAAAAACGAGGCTGTGGCGGACAGCTTTCCATCGAAAAACTCCGTCTTGACGCCGCCTTCCCATTGCCGCGCCGTCTGCGCCGGCGCCATGTTCGATGTCATCGAGCGGTAGATGCTGTTCGAAACCCCGAAATTCTCGGTGTAGCTGCCGTAAACGGACAGCCACGGAACGGGGCGCCACAATGCGCCGGCGCGCGGGCTCACTCGATTGTCCTTCGTTGTCACGAGCTTGGCGACATTGTCTTGGCCGCTCGCATCGTCATATCGAAGGCCTGCGAGCAGGAAGATGTCGTAGGGAAGCTCGATTTGATCTTGAAAATAATAGCCGCTCCAAGACTGCGTGTAGCTGACGCGGCCGTCGAGCGCATGATCGCGCGGCGTCGCAAAGGACAGGTAGGCGGGCGCGAATATGTTGAACGCCGGAGCGGCGGCGCAGCAATTGAATCGAACAGAGTCGTCGATATGGAAATAATCATAGCCAAACAGCAGATTGTGCTTGATTCCGAAGGTTTCGACCTTGCCGACGAGATTGACGTTCGTGAAATAGCGGTCGGAGCGGTTGCCGGCATAGCTGATGTTCTCGAAGCGATCGAGGGAGCCGTCCGCATTGGCGGAGCCGAAAAACAAGCTTCCCCCGGCGCCGAATCTCCATAGCTCCCCGACGAATCGATGGCGCAATGTCCAATTCTTGTCGAGGTCGCGCGACCAGTTGAAGCCGAAAAGATAGCGATCGCCGGTCGAATTGCTGAGTTTCGGTTCGGAGACATAACGGTTGCGCGGAATGGGCGCCGGACGACTGCCCAGAGGCGGAATGCCGGGGTCGACCGGATCGTTGAAATGTTCGTACTCGAACTCGACAGTCGCCTGCGTATGACTGTCTATGTTCCACCTTACGACCGGCGCGACGAGAATGCGATCGTTGTGCATGAAATCTCGGAACGATCCAGCGTTTTCGTAGGCGACGTTGATCCGATACAGAACCGATTTTTCCGAGTCGATCGGGCCGGTCGCATCGAGGGTCGTGCGATAGAGGCCGAAAGAGCCGATTTGTTGCTGAATTGCATAACGACGTTCGTCGAGCGGCTGCTTGGTGATCAAATTGACGATGCCGCCGGGCTCCGAACGTCCATAGAGAATCGAGCCCGGCCCCTTCAACACTTCGACTCGCTCGAGATTTGCGGTGTCGCGCTTGCTGGTTCCGCCGCCGATGGCGTCTGGCATCAAGAAGCCGTCTCGATAGATCGTGCTGTTTGCGAAACCTCGAATGAGAAACGAGTCGGTGCCGCCTTGATTGTAAGGCATTTGAATGACGCCCGAGACATTCTGCAGCGCCTTCTCGATCCTCGTGACCTGCTGATCCTGCAGCACCGCCTGCGGAACCACATGGACGCTGGCGGGCGTCTCCATGATCGGCGTGTCGGTCTTGGTCGCGGAGCTGGCGTTGGGAAGACGATAGGCCTTCTGTTGCGCGGCGCCACTCGCGCCGCCGGGGACGCCTCGCGACTCCGCCCCGACATCGATCGGCGGCAGCGCCTCCGCCCCTCCCGCGTCATTGCGCACGACGTCGTTCTGCGCCAGCACGATCGACACCGATCGTCCATTGTCCGAAAAACGATAGCCGAGGCCCGTTCCCTCCAGCAGCCGATCCAAGGCGTCCGTCGTCGAGAACGCGCCCGCGAGCCCGCGCGTGCGCAGCCGCTCGGTCACGCGCGCCTCATAGGCGAGATGCAGCCCGTTGAGATAAGCGAATGTGTTGAGCGCCGGCGCCATTGGGCCGGAGGGGATTTCATAGCTCTGCACCCAGCCCGAGCGCTGTTGCGCCGAGATCGACGCCTTCGCGGGCGAGACGGCGGGCCCCGCCCCCGCCGCGAGGGCGCTCATGGCCGTGATCGCCAGAGTCACTCCCACTTTCGATCCCCCGATCTCGCCCGCGCGCCTGCGCTTCCCCATCCGCCTCGTCATTGCCGCTCCTCTCTGCTCGGGGCCTTCCCATTCGGCCTCGTCGAGTCCGACGCATGGGAGGAAGAGAGAGGAGGTCGGCGTTCGGAATTTTTTCGCGGCTCCTATCGGTAGAGCATGATCAGATATCCGGTCAGCGCGATCTCGCGCAGGCCGAGCGCAGCCTCGACCTCCTGCAGCGCCTCGCGCGGATCGTCGGAGCCGAACACGCCGCTGACGCGCCGCGCGCGCAAGGCTGGATCGGCGAGGAACACACGGCCGCGATGATAGCGGCCGATCGTCTCGATCACCTCGCCGAGCGTCGCATTCTCGAAGATCAGCGCGCCCTGTCGCCAGCTGGTCGCGCGCGCGACATCGGTCTCGCTCGGCGCCTGCGCCGCTGCATCCGGCGCATAGGCGCTTCTCTCGCTCTCGCCGACGACGATGGTGCGGCCGCCGCTCGTCACGGCGACCCGGTGCTCGCCGACCGTCACATCCGTCCGCTCTTTCCGAAGCGCGACGTCGAAGGCCGTGCCGAGCGCCGTCACCGTCCCGCCGCCGGCCTCGACGACGAATGGACGCGAGGGATCGGGCGCGACCTCGAACCAGGCCTCGCCCTCGAGCAAGGTCAGCCGTCGCTCCCTCGGGCCGAAATGAAGGGTGATCGCGGAGCGCGCGTCGAGCTCGACGCGAGAGCCGTCGGCGAGCGTCACATGTCTCGGCGCGCCCGCGCCGGCGTAATGATCCGCGTGGAACAGAAAGGCGAGGTCGTCGAAGAAGAGGAACAGCGCGGCGGCCGCCAGGACGGCCGCGGCCGCCGCACCGCCGATGGCGCGGACGAACGGGCTGCGCCGGCGCGCGGGCGCGACGCCGAAGTCCATCGTCGTCAGCCGGCCATACATGGCGCAAATGTCCTCGAAGGCGGCGCGATGCGCGTCGTCCTCGAGCCATTCGGCGAGCTCCGCGCGCTCGGCGCGGCTGAGCGGGCCCTCGTTGCAGCGCATCAGCCAATCGATGGCCGCGTCGCGTGGGCTCGGCTCGTTCTGGTCATCGGTCATCGTGACAATCGGGACCCCGGCTGGAGGTGTTCATTATCTTCGACTCGCGCCGGCGACGAAAGAGGAGGCCGCACGCTATGGATCGAGCGCCGCGCGGCAGCGCTGCAGCGCGAGCCGCACATGCTTCTGCGCCATATTCCGAGAGACGCCGAGGCGGGCGGCGATCTCGACGGTGGTCAGGCGCTGGCCGACATAGAGCACGAAAGCCTCACGGCAGCGCGGCGGCAGCGCCGCCACGGCCTCGCGCAACGCCCGCATCGCTTCCTCCTCCTCGAGCCGCGCGCCCGGCGGCGCGTCCGGCGTCGGCGCATCCTCCGGCGGATCGCCGAATTCGAGACATGTCGCCTCGAACTTGCGCCGACGCGAAAAATCGCGGGCGAGATTGACGGCGATCTGCTGCAGGAAGGCGGGATGATCGGCCACCGCCTCTCCCTGATCGCGCCTCAGCAAGCGCAGAAACGTCTCCTGCAGCAGATCGGAGGCGTCCTCCGGCCCGAAGCGGCGCGTCAGATATTTCAAGAGATCGCGTTTGTTGCGCGAGAAGAGCTCGCCGATCGACGGCGGCTTGGCGTCCGACATTGCTGGGTCCGAGGGCGAGTGCATGGGCTGGCGCGATCGCGCCGGATGAAACCCGTTTCGCTCAGACTATCGAAGGCGGCGCGCGCGGAGACGACGCGCCCTGCCGGATCGGCGGAGGAGACCTCGGCGAATCCGCGAAGGTGCGCCTCGGCGCAGAGGGCGCGGGCATGGCGGACAAGAGGGCGACCGCCACGGGCGCGAGCAGCGCCGACGCCGTTTCGCGCTCGCCGAGGATGCAGGACGTACAATGGTGGGACGGATCGGGGCGAGTCGGCGCAGGATCGCTCGCCGCGCCGCCCGCCGTGCAGACAATGGCGTCCTGCCCGCTATGTGGATGATGCGCCGACGCGGAGACGGCGAGGATCAGCGCCTGCCACAGGAAGAGGCAAGCGGCCGCGCCCGCGACGAGCGGGCGCATCCATCCGCGCAGAGTCAGCAGAAGCGTCGCCATGGGCGATTGGTAGCACGGAACGGGGCGCGGTCAACGTGGGGGCGGCAGATATTGCGGGAATGTGGGATCCCGTGGTTTTCTGCCGAGCGGTAATGGCGCCAGAGGCCTTGTCCACCTTCATACCGGAGCAGCCTTCGGCGAGGACGGCGCTCGCTGAGCGAGCCAGCACGTTCTTCGCGTCCAGCTTCGAGAACGTCTTGTATGAAAGCGGGGTTGCCAAAAGAGACGGGCATGCTCGCTGGAAACGAGGGGCGATATTTCCACGGTGATCGTGATGTCGAGCGTCGACGATCTTTTCGAAGGCAGAGGATTCGATCGCGAGGTCATCAATCGCCGCATGTCTGCGCTGCAAGCTCCGTTTCCGAAATGGCCGCCGGATTTGTCAGCGGCAGGTCAGCGCAGACGAGCCGCGCTTCACTCCGCGAGATATTTGTCATGGCCAGCGAGTTGTGGCGGCAGACCTCGCTCCTTCAACGCAGAGTCCGTGACCGTGACGTCGTCGCCGCAGATATTCGGTCGGCCATTTGTCGGAAGCACGATACGCCATTTTTCATCAGTCCGCCGCATCAAGACCTCGAGCTCCAGCTCCTCGGCCGATTGCTCGCAGCTCTCCCATAGCTTGAGGGGCTTGCCGCCGGGTCGCTGCGGATGCGCGCGGAGGAGCGCGTGTCCCTTGGCGACGCGCAGCCAGAGGACGCGAAACTCGATCGGCTTGCCGAACGCCGCCTCGGCGGAGGGGCGAAGCGCGTCGACGATGGCCGCGCGTTCCATCGAACCCTGCTTGGGCTCATAGAGAACATCCTCGCCGGCGAGGGCCATGGATGACGAGAGTCCCAGGCAGACGGCCAGCGGAACGAAAAACCGAGCGTGCAACCCCTGGTCTCCCCTCAAGGACATGCGCCGATGCGCCGGCCCCGCGTCCCGACGATCTGCCGATCGCCGCTCGGCCCCGACATCGTCATCGTCCCTTCATAGCTCGTCTTGGCGTAAGTGAGGTCGGACGCCATGGTCATGCCCTGACAAACGGTCGAGAAGCGGATTCTCGATCCGTCGATTTTGAGATCCTTGGTCGTGCATTTGCTCTTTTGATTTTCTGCGTCGAGGGCGGCGGCGATCCCTTTTTCATCGCCATTGGCGCTCTTGGCCTCTTCCGCGGTGATGCAACGCTCTGTGGCCGCGCCGATCGGCTGTCCCCGTAGCAATGGCGTCACCGACCACAAGCCGGGCTCCAGACGTTCCTGCGCTATCGCCGGAACGATGGCGCACAGCGCCAATGCGGCGAACATAATTCTCTTCATGCTCTCATGTCCTTATCGCTCGACCAGTTCGACGCGACGGTTTTTCGCCCGTCCGACGTCGTTATTGTTGAGGGCGATCGGCGACGACATGCCGGCGCCGAAAGATGTGAGCCGTGAGGGATCGACGCCGTGATCGCGCGTCAAGGCGGCGACGACGGCCTTGGCGCGGCGATCGGACAAGCCGAGATTATAGGCGAACTCCCCCTGATTGTCGGTGTGCCCGGCGACGATCAGCTTCAAGCCGGGCCGCGCCGCGAGCAGCTTGGCGATTTCGACCAGCGTCGGCTTCGATTCCGGCTTCAGATCCGACTTGTCGGTGTCGAAGAATATGCCGTAGAGCGCCACACGGCCCGAGGCGCCGAGCCCGGAGGCCATGGCGCCGGCGTCGAGAAAGACAATTTTGTCGACTTGAATCGGCTTCAGTTCCGCGGTCGTGACCGAGATGATCGGAGCGCTCCGGCTTTCGCCCACCAATATGGCGGCGTAGACATCGCCTTCCGCGCGCGCGAGCTTGGCCAGCACATAACGCACGCCTGAGCCGAAGCGCGCATTGACCATGGCTCCTTCGAGTTCCCCGCCGAGACGAAAATAGGAATTTTCGCCGCCGAGGCACGTTTGATCGCCGCATTCGAACAGAATTTCGAACCCTTTCGTCTCGAGAAAGGATTTGAAATTTTGTTCGATTTCGAGGGCCGAGCGATCCTTCGGCCCGTCATACCGTATGGCGGTGATCCTGCCCTGCAGCGTGAGACTGACGCCGGCCAGCTTGTCGCCGGAAGCTTTGAGATTCATCGGACGGTCGAGCAGTCGCGTTTCGCCGAACTGCGACTGCTTATAGGCCGTGATCTCCGAGCCGGCATAGCGGCCGACCAGAGGATGATCCTGCGATCCGCGAACATCGGCGGCGCGGGCCGATCCAGCGCAGAGCGCCAGCGACATCAGTGTGACCGCGGGAAGCAACAGCTCGTGTTTCGACATATTCCTGCTCCCGCCCGATTTGCCGGGAGCGAGGTCTAGGCGCTCAGACTGTCGAATGCTATTCCCCGCGCGGGGAGGTCCGCGCGATAATGCCCGCCAACAAGAACATGGCCCGGCGCAAGCTCCATGCGCTCGATCTTTTGTGCCGCGCCGGGACCGGGATCGCGCCGGTCGCCCCCGCAGCCTGCCGCCAGATTCGCGAGCTGGTCGGAGCCGATGCGGCCTCGATTTTCTGGCTCGACGAAAACGGCCTGCCCCAGGGCTTCTTCCATGAGGACTCGCCGGAGAGCGCGCGCGATCTGTTCGTCAATGAATTCGAGCGGCTGTTCATCGGCCCGGCCGAATTGAACGTGACGGCGCTGGCGCGTACGCCGGGGCCCCGCGTCGGTCGCATCGCGCGGCCGGACAAAGCCTATTTCTCCTCCAACACCTACAACCTATTGGTCAGGGCGAGCGGCCATCATCACAGTCTCGATTTGAGAATCGACCTCGACGGACGCGCGCGCGCCGTCGTGCTGCTGTTTCGCGGCGGTCAACGTGCTTTCGAGACGACCGATGCGGCCGCGCTGGAAAAGGTCACGCCCTATTTGCAGCAGGCCATCGCCTCGCCAGTGACAGAACAAGTCTGGAGTTGCAGCGCGAGAAGGGGACACATGCTGATCGATGTCTCCGGCGAGCGCTTGTCGATGCTCGATGAAGACGCCGAATTGCTGCTGAAGATGTGTACGCTCGTGGGACAGGAGATCCGCCTTTGCGGCCCCATCCGCTCGCCGCCCCGCATCGTGCGTGAATTGTGCGCACAGCTCCAGGGCCGAGCGATCGTGCGCGAGACGCTGCCGATCCCCGGCGGCCGCCTCGAGGTGACGGCGAGTCGGTTGATGGCTCCAGCGCCGGAGAACGGCGCCGAGCAGGTTCTCGTCACGCTCGAGCTGGAAGAACCGCGACGGCTCGAGACGATCGACCGTGTGCTCGCGCTCGACGTTTCTCCGCTTCAACAGAAAATCGCCTTGGTCGCGGCACTCGGGGGAGCGCGTGGGGACAGCCTCTCCGCGACGGGAATCAGCAACGAAGCTTTGAAGAAGCATCTCGCCGCGATCTATGCGGCCGCGGGCGTCGACAGCTGGGAAAAGCTCACGAGAGAACTGAACGTCGGACTCTCTTGATGCCTGTGCGAAGGCCTCGGAAATCGACGAGCTGAACCCTCGAAAGCCGCGCGACCGGGTCCTGAAGCTCGTCCGATCACGAAGCGCGAATCCCGCAATGAGCGGCTCTGCTTCACTCTCGGTACAAATTTGAATCTTGCAAAGGCAGCATCGGGCCTTCGCAAAACGGCGGCGATTCCGACGAACTGCCGAGCTCGTTCTTCGAACGCCTCGCACGGCGAACACGTCGTCGCCCCTATTCAGCCTTACCGTGACCATTACTCCGCGCACAATGGCGCCGTTTTGCCTATCGACACGCGATAGCGCCCGATTCGTTCGAGAGATTGAATATGCCCGATCGCTGCACGATGCACCGAGGCGGGCGTCGAAAGGAGAGCGACTATGACGCACGTGCCCGTCACGGAGTCCGCGGTACAGAATTTCGGTCACAATCCGCTGTCAGTGCGTGACACTGACCATTATGAGCAGGAATATATCGAGGCCTTCGTCGAAAAATGGGACGAGCTCATCGACTGGGACGCGCGAGCGCAGAGCGAAGGCGGCTTCTTCATCCAAGTGCTCGCGGCCGCAGGCAAGCGCCGAGTCCTTGATGTTTCGACCGGTACGGGATTTCACTCTGTCCAGCTCTTACGGGCGGGCTTCGACGTCACCAGCGTCGACGGTAGCGCGAATATGCTGATCAAGGCGTTCGAAAACGCGAAACGCCACAATTTGATTTTGAATACGATCCAGGCGGACTGGCGTTGGCTGAACAAGGCCATTCAGGGCAAATACGACGCCATCGTCTGCCTCGGCAATTCCTTCACCCATTTATTCGACGAGATGGACCGCCGCCGCGTGCTCGCGGAATTCTACGCGGCTCTTAGATACGATGGCATGCTGATTCTCGATCAGCGCAACTACGACGCCATTCTCGACGTCGGTTACGACAGCGCGCATAAATACTATTATTGCGGCGATCGCGTGGTGGCGGAGCCCGAACATATCGACTCCGAGCTCGCGAGATTCCGATACGCATTTCCAGACGGGCACGAATTCCATCTGAACATGTTCCCGCTTCGCAAGAACTATGTCCGCAGACTCATATCGGAAGCGGGATTTGCGCGCGTCCGCACCTATGGCGACTTCCAGGAGCAATATGGTGAGCACGATCCCGATTTCTTCATCCATGTCGCGACCAAAAACGCTCCCCGCGGAAATGGAGATGGCTCAGATGAGTAACGCGCAAAGAGTCACGCGAGCCGTCGAAGCCTACTACGACAGCAAAGACGCCCACGCATTCTATCTTCACATCTGGGGAGGAGAGGACATCCATATCGGTCTCTACGAATCCGCGACCGACACGATCGCGGACGCCAGCCGCAGGACCGTCGCCGCTATGGCGGATAGAATCGTCACGCCGCTCGATGAAACGCATACGGTGCTCGATATCGGTTCCGGATTCGGCGGCGCCGCGCGCTATCTTGCGAAGCGGTTCGCCTGTCACGTCGTCTGCCTGAATATCAGCGAGGTGGAAAATGAGAGAAACCGGGCGACCAATCGCGAAAGAGGCGTCGGCCATCTGATTTCCGTTCGCCATGGCGACTTCGAACACATCCCAGCGGAAGACGCCAGCTTCGATTTCGTCTGGTCACAGGATGCGATTTTGCACAGCGCCGACCGCGAACGCGTGATCGCCGAGGTCTCTCGCGTTCTGAAGCCCGGAGGCGAGTTTCTTTTCACAGATCCGCTGCAGGCGGACGACATTCCGCCGAATGCCCTGCGAGCGGTCTACGATCGCATTCATCTCGACTCCCTCGCGTCGGCGGAATTCTATCGAGCGACAGCGATGCGGCACGGGTTTGCCGAAATCTCGATCCAGCTGTCGCCGCATCATCTTCTCAGCCACTACGGAGCAGTGCAAGCACAGCTGAAGGCGCGCTATCGAGAGATGATCGATGTTGCATCGCGAGAGTATGTCGATCGCATGCTCGTCGGCTTACGGAATTGGGTCGAGGCGGCGGAGATCGGTTACCTCGATTGGGGAATTCTGCACTTCCAGAAGCGGCGCGCGGCGCGGACCGCTTCTACCGATCCGATTTCCTGAAAGCGCTGATGGCCATCATCGTCGGTCTGTTCCGAGGCGGAGATCGGATTGCGCGAAAAGGACAGGAGCGTCGGGAATATGCAAGCAATTTTTCGCACGGAAGACGCTGCGACCGATCCCGCCTCGACAGGGGTCGACCCGGAAGATGCGCCGCTCAATCGCTTCCATTGGCGCCTGACTTTTTATTCGGGGGGCGGCCCGTTTCTGGACGGCTATATATTGAGCATCATTGGCGTAGCAATGGTCCAAGCCACTCCCGAATTGGGATTGTCGACGTCCTGGCAGGGCCTGATTGGGGCGTCCGCTCTGATCGGCATTTTCTTCGGAGGATGTCTCGGCGGTTGGCTGACCGACAAATTCGGCCGCCAAGTTTTATACACTTTGGATCTGATCCTCATCATCGCTTGTTCGGTCGCGCAATTTTGGGCGCAAACCGCATTCACGCTTTTCATCCTGCGTTTGTTGATTGGCGTCGCGGTGGGCGCCGATTATCCTATCGCGACCGCGCTATTGGCCGAGTTCGTCCCGAGGCGCTACAGGGGCCCTCTGCTCGGCGGCTTGATCGCCATTTGGTTCGCGGGCGCGGCGGTCGCCTATGTGGTCGGAGAGCTACTGCTCCATTTCGGTCCTGATGGATGGCGCTGGATGCTGGCGAGCGCGGCTCTTCCAGCGACTGCGTTCGTCATCATGCGGCACGGCACGCCCGAGTCGCCACGTTGGCTGTCGCGGCAAGGCCGCCATGCCGAGGCGACGATGGTGATCCGACAAGTTTATGGGACGAATGCGAATTCGAAACCGATTTCGTCGAGTTCTGACCACGAACGCCTCGACGGATGGGCGCTTTTTCGTTCTGGTTATGGCGATCGCCTGTTTTTCGTGACCGCTTTTTGGACCTGCTCGATCGTTCCGCTGTTTGCGGTCTATGCGTTCGGCCCGACGATCCTCGCGTCTCTCGGGCTGGATGAGGCGATGGCGAATTTCGGATCGGCATTCATCACGGCCCTTCTCTTGGCTGGGTGCCTCGTCGCGATGGCCATCGTAAACAGGCTGGGGCGGCGCAAGCTGATGCTCCACAGCTTTCTATGGTCGGGCATAGCGCTTTTGCTGCTGAGCATTGCGACGGGAAGTGCGCCGATTATCGTGTTATCCTGCTTTTCGGCATATGCGCTATTCATCGGCGGCGCACAGGTGCTCACATGGGTCTACCCGAATGAGCTATTCCCCACGGAGATCCGAGGCACCGCGATCGGAATGGCTTCGTCTTTGAGCCGGATCGGCGCAGCGGCGGGAACTTATTTGGCGCCGATTTCGCTCGACACTCTCGGAATAGGCGCAACGATGTCGATCGCAGCTTTCATCACCTTCGTCGGGTTTGTGGTGAGCTGGCGGTGGGCGCCTGAAACCACGGACTTCGGCCTCGACCAAAGTGCGTCCCTTTGAGTTTTGTGGCGGCTGGTCATTGGCTATCCGGCGAGATGAAAATTAAATCCGGGTGGACGGCGGGACCCGGCGCAAGAGTCCTGGGCGCGCGCAGCGCTCGCGCGTCAATGACGCCGATCGATTGCGAAAATATTTGGCCCGCTTCGAGCTCGACTGGAAAGCGATTTCGGCAAAGTAGGCCTTTGAGCATGCGTCGGAAACTTTTCCGGCTCTCGATAAGCGCACATTATCGGGGTCTTTTGATTGGGGATGACGAAACGGCCCTTTTAAAAGGGCCGTTGGACAGCTTCGAGGTCATCGGAGACCTCTCCGGGCGGCTGGCGCGGCGGAAGGGGTGTTTATAGCCGTTTCCTCGATATTAATGGGAGCTGGCATGCGCCGCAGCCGGTCTTCCTGCCCTGTCCAACGCATGGGATGGCGTCCGTGGGGGCGCGCGCAGATTTCAGGGCGCCTGTGGCAGAAGCGCAACAATAGCGTCGATGTGCAGCAACCTCAGCAAATGCCGAGGCGACAGGCCAATTAAAGCAGGCAGACGTCTGATTTTTGAATTTCTGATGACTTTTCTTGTCATGAATCTGAATCGAACGCCCCTTCATGAGTAGCCGAATTCGGCATCTACGTAGGGGGTTGGCCGATGCGGAATTGGCCGGAGCGCCGCGAGAGACACGCGCGCATCGAAATTATTCCGATGATCGACGTGATGATGTTCCTGCTGGTCTTCTTCGTGTTGATCAGCATCAATGTGCTTCCGGCGCTCGGACTCAAGGTCACGCCGCCGAGCTCGGCTCATCCAGACAAGATCGTCGAGCGCACACGCGTGACGATCGGCATCGATCGCGCCGGCGAAACCTTTCTCGATGGCAGGCCGGTCACGCTCGCCGAGCTTCCCGAGCGCCTTCGCGGCCTCGCGAGCGAGGACAAGCCGCTCGCCGTTGTCATCAGCGGCGACGAAGGCGCCGGACTTCAAAATCTCATATCCGTGCTGGACGCGCTCAAGGCGGCGAAGGTCGCGAGCGCCTCCATCGTGACGAGGCCGAAATAGTGCGGCCGAGACAGGCGATCGACCGCTTGGACGTCGCGAGCAACGCCGCTGGCCTCGCCGGCGCGCTGACGCTGCTCGCCCTGGCGCTGACGATGGCGCCCGAGGCGGCTCTCGTCTCGCCGGCCGATCCGGGCGCGCAGACGACGGAGATCGCGCTCGATCTGCCCGCAGAGGCGGAGGCCTCCGAGCCGCCCCCGCCGGAGCCGCCGCAAGAGACGCCGATCGAGGCGCCGCAGCCGCAAATGATGGAGGACACGCCGCCGCCGAGCGACGCGCCTGCGCCGATCGCGGCGCGGCCGCAAAAGCTCGAAAAGCCGAAGCCGAAGGCGGAAGAACATCCGCGCAAGGAACGCAGCGACGACAGGAAGGCCGCTTCGAGCCGAGAGACGTCCGAGAAGCTCGCCGCCTCCCGGCGCGGCGAGGCTGCGGCGGAGCGAACGTCGCACGCCGCTGGCAATGTCTCCGCCTTCCGCGCCTGTCTCGCCGGCGCGCCCTATCCGACCTCCAAGGACGCGCGGCTGCAAAAGCCCTCGGGCGCCGTCGGCATCGCGGTCTCTGGCGGCTCGGCCTCCGTCACCAGCAGCTCCGGCTCCGCCCTCCTCGATTCCGCCGCGCGCTCGCGCGCCGTCGCCTGCGCGTCCGCAGCGGGCGGAGGCTCGCTCAGCGGCGTCGTCGTCTTTCACCCGAGATAGTCGCAACAGAGGTCCACCGATGAAGTTCCGTGTCCTGACTTTCGCCCTGCTCGCCGGCGTCTCGACGCCGACTCTCGTTCTGGCGCAATCGGCCGGCGAGCCGCAAAAGCCCGCGCATGACAGCCGCTCGCAGAGCGGCCTCACCGCGGCGCCGACCGATTTCGGCCGCGTCGACATCTATGGCAACGGCGCCGCGCAGCCGGCGCCGGACGGCGTCAATCGCCAGGATCTCGGCGGCGGCTATATGATCGAGGAAGAGGCGGTGAAGACGCGCTCCACGGTGACGCGCGACGCCATCGCGAAAATGTCGCCGACCGCCAATCCCTATCAGATGATCAATCTTCTGCCCGGCGTCGTCATCACCAGCCCGGACAATTCCGGCCTCAACGGCGGCAACATCCGCATCCGCGGCTACAATAGCGATCAGCTCGGCCTCACCATCGAGGGCATGCCGGTCAACGACTCCGGCAATTACGCGCTCTATCCGCAGGAATATGTCGACAGCGAGAACATAGAGCAAATCTCCATTGCGCAAGGCTCGCCCGATCTCGACAGCCCGCACATCGGCGCCTCCGGCGGCGTCATCAACATCTATATGCGCGATCCTTCGAAGACGGCCGGCGGCTTCGTCGATTTCTCCTATGGCATGCACAGCACGGCGCGCGAATTCGCCCGCGCGGAAACCGGCCAGATCGGCGATTTCCGTGGCTATGTGTCCTATTCGCATTACACGGAAAATCATTGGTCCGGTCCCGGCTCGAACGAGCGTCAGCACGTCGACTTCAAAGGCGTGTGGGAGCCGAGCCAAGGCAATCGCATCGGCCTTTCGGTGATTTTCAACGACGCGCTGAACAATTTCTATCAAAATCCGACGCTCGGCAGCTACAATACGCTCGGCGCGCGTTCGGTCGGCTATAATAACGCGCTGCCCTTGTCCTATTTCGTCGCGCCGGCTGGCTCGCCGCCCGGCGCCTGGGACCGCTCCGCCAATCAGGCGAGCCTCTATTACAAATGGCGCATCAATCCGTTCCGCAATCTGATCGTCAGCGCGCCGTCGACCTTCACCATCAGCAAGGACGTGACCTATGACGTCATTCCTTATTTCTGGTACGGCTATGGCAATGGCGGCGGCGCGACCTCGGTGACAGAAAACGCGACGGCGACCGGCAATTCGTTCTATTACGGCCGCTTCAACATCGGCGCGGCGGATTGGAACAACAATGGCGTCGTCACCAAGAACGACAAGGGAATGTATTACAATCCCTCGATCACCGAGACGCTCCGTCCCGGCCTCATCAACAAATTCACCTTCGATCTCGGCGATCACAAGCTGATGCTCGGCTACTGGTTCGAATATGCGAACCACCGCCAGACCGCGCCTTACGCCTTCCTCAACGCCGACGGCTCGGTCGCCGATCCCTATATCGACTCCGGCGCGATCGCCATTCCGGGCGTCGGGACGCCCGAGTTTCGCAACCTGCTGACGCAGACCGTCACCAATACGGGCTTCGTCAGCGACGCCTGGTCATTGCTCGACGACAAGCTCACCATCGAATCGGGCGTGAAGGTCTCGTCGATCCATCGCTCCGTCTATAATTTCCTGCCCGGCGTGACGCCGCTCAACACGCAGAGCGATCTCGTCGCGCTGCCGCAGGCCGGCTTCCGCTACAAATTCTGGGACTATCACCAGATCTTCGGCTCGGTCGGCACCTCGTTCCGCTCGACGCCCAATTTCGCGCTCGCCGATACGGTGAACACCAGCAGCGGCGCCTACACGCCGGCCAACCGTCTCGCGCCGGAGAAAGCCGTCACCGTCGAGCTCGGCCATCGCTATCAGAGCCCGCTGTTCGCCACATCTGTCTCCCTCTATGGCTCGCATTACGAGAACCATCAGATCAGCACCAACATCTTCCTGCCCAACAGCGGCTCCTCGGTGAGCACGACGATCAACGCCGGCGCGGTCGATCTCTGGGGCGTCGCGGCGGAGATCGGCACGCGGCCGATCTACAATTTCCGGCCCTATCTCTCGGCGAACTATCTGCAGACGCGCATTCTGGACAATCTGTCGACCTCCGGCGCGACGCCGGCCGGCGCGCCCGTCTCCTCGATCAACGACTTCCTGCCGACCAAGGGCAAGCACCTGCCAAATTCCCCCACATGGACGGGCGCGCTCGGCGTCGACTATGACGACGGCCATATTCTCGGCAATCTCGCCGCCAAGGTGACGAGCCGGCAATATTCGACCTTCATGAACGACGAATCGATCTCGCCCTACGCCCGCATCGACGCGATGGTCGGCTATCGCTTCGACGATATCGCCTTCGGCAAGAAGCCGGAGCTGCGCGTCAATCTCTACAACATCACCAACACGCATTCGCTGACCGGCGCCAACAGCGTGAAGAACAACGCTTCGCCGACCGTCGGCGTTTATGGCAATGTGGTCTCCGCCAGCGCGCCGACCTATTATGTCGGCCAGGGCTTCTCGGCGACGGCGACCTTCTCGATGGGCTTTTGACCATGCAGATCGATCACGCCTTCTTCCATGAGGTCTGCATCGACATTCTCTACGGATGTCTCGTGCTGCTCGCCTTCGTGCTCATCGAACGGCTCGTCTATTACGCGCTGCTGGCCCTGCGCGCGCGTGAGATCGGCGCCGCGATAAAGGCCCATGCGCTCGGAACCTCATCGACGCCGATGCCCTTCGGCGCCGATGAGCTCAGCCGCAGCTTCGCCGAATATGTCGCCGTGCAGAACGAGCCCGGCTGCACGCGCGCCCGCGTCGAGGACCTGTCCTCGGCGCTGTTCATCCGCGTCGACTCCAAGGTCAGCGCGCGCCTGTGGATTCTCGACACCATCGTCACCGCGGCGCCGCTGCTCGGCCTGCTCGGCACCATTCTCGGCATCATGGACACGTTCAACGCTCTTTCGTCGGGCGGCGTCTCCGATCCCGCGGCGGTGAGCCGCGGCATCGCGGCCGCGCTCGTCGCCACGGCGGTCGGCATCGGCACGGCGCTCGTCGGGCTGATCGCGCATAATCTGCTGCATCGCCAGGCCGACGTCATCATCGACGGCTTCAAGAGCGCGCTGCTCGCGGCGACGCGCGACAGGCTGCCGGCGGCGGCGGAATAGCAAGGCGCGAGCGGAAGAGGGAAACGTCCATGCCGATCACGCGACGTGAGCTTCTCGCCGGGAGCGCGGCGTTCGCCGTGGGCTTTCCCGCCATCGGCCGTGCCGCGCCGCGCGTGGAGCTGCGTCTGCTCGAGACCTCGGACCTGCACATGTTCGTGCTGGACTGGGATTATTATCATGCGCGGCCGGACCCGACCGTCGGCCTGAGCAAGATCGCGCGCCTCGTGAGAGAGGCGCGCGCGCAAGCGCAAAATGCGCTGCTTTTCGACAATGGCGACCTTCTCCAGGGCAGCCCCCTCGGCGATTTCGTCGCGCGGCGAGCAGGCGCCTCCGGCGCGCATCCCGTCTTCCGCGCGATGAATCACATGCGCTATGACGCGGCGACGCCGGGCAATCACGAATTCAACTTCGGATTGGACTTTCTCGAGCGGTCGCTCGCAGGCGCCGGCTTCCCCTATGTGAGCGCCAATATCGAACGCGCCGATGGCGGGGCCTTTCTGCCGCCGTTCCGAGTTCTCACGCGGCGGCTCATGGATGACGGCGGCGTCGCGCAGGAGCTGCGGATCGGGGTCATCGGCTTCGCGCCGCCGCAGATCATGATCTGGGACAGAGGCCATCTCGAAGGCCGCCTGCGTTGCGGCGACATGGTCTCCGCCGCGCGTCGCCATGTGCCCATTCTGCGCGCACAATGCGACATTCTGGTCGCGCTCTGCCATTCCGGGATCGACGCCCGCGCCGCGGTCGACGCCGAGAACGCCTGCCTGCAGATCGCCGCCATCCCCGGCGTCGACGCGATCATGATGGGCCATGCGCATCGCGTCTTTCCCGGACCCGATTACGCCGGCGTTGCGGGCGTCGACGCCGAGCGCGGAACGCTCGCTGGAGTTCCGGCGGTGATGCCGGGCTTCTGGGGCAGCCATCTCGGCGTCATCGATCTGACGCTCGCGCATGACGGCGACCGCTGGGCCGTCGAGCGGTTTCGGACGGAAGCGCGGCCGATCTTCGCGCGCGAGGCCGGAAAAGCCGTGGCGCTCACGGAGGCCGATCCCGCGATCGCCACGATCGTCGCGCCCGAGCACGAGGCGACGCGACTCTGGGTCGACGAGCCGATCGGCGAGATCGCGACGCCGCTCGTCTCCTATTTCGTCTGGATCGGGATCGATCCCGTCGGCGCGCTCGTCAATGCGGCGCAGATCGCCTATGCGCGGCCGCTGCTCGAGGGAACGCCTCACGAGCGGCTTCCTCTGCTCTCCGCCGTCGCGCCGTTTCGCGTGGGCTACACGCCCGATTCCTATATCGATCTCGACCCCGGCCCCGTGGCGCTGCGCCATGTCGCGGACATCTACCCCTATCCCAACACGCTGGTCGCCGTGCGCGTGACCGGCGCGCAGCTGCGCGAATGGCTCGAATGCGCGGCGCGCGTGTTCCGGCGCATCGATCGCGACGCGTCGGAGCCGCAGCTTCTCGTCGATCGGCGCACGCCCTCCTATAATTTCGATGTGATCGCAGGCGTCGACTATCGCATCGACGTCTCGGCGCCGGCGCGCTATGACGCGAGCGGCAATCTGCGCCGCGACGCCGCGCGCATCGTCGATTTGCGCTATGGCGGCCGCGCGATCGATCCAGAGCAGGAATTCATCGTCGTCACGAACAGCTACCGCGCCGACGGCGGCGGCCGCTTCCCCGGCCTCGACGGACGAAACATCGTGCTGCGCGCGCCCGATTCCAACCGCGACGCCGTCGAGCGCTTCCTGCGCCGCGGCGGATCCATCCCCGATACGAGGCCCCGGTCGTTCGCGCCGCTCGGCCGGCGCGTCACGGTCGCCTTCGACTCCGCGCCCGCGGCCGCCCGCCGTCTCGTCGCGGCGCCCGGACTGCGCGCCACAATGCGCGAGGAAGCGGGCTATTCGCGTTACGAATACGATCTCGCTTGAGCCGCGAGATTCCTCGGCGCCTCCACCGCGGCCCATCCGAATGCGCCCAGGGCGGTTTTGTCGCAACTCATCATTTCCCGACCGGCCGTTCGGCGAAAGGCGGTTTCTGCTGTCAAATATCTGCAATATGACTGACGCAAAGCGAAGCTAAGCTGTTCCCGTTTTCATGCGGGGTCGGCTGATGTCTATGGCGGAGTCATTTCAAAATCGCGGGCGGCGTATGTTTCTTCGGCTGCTACGGCCGCAAGCTCCCGCCAGTCGCAAATCGCAGCTCGAGAGCTCGACCGCGCTCATCCCCCCGCCGCCCGGCCGACGCGCGAAGATCGTCTTCGACACGCTCGAGCCGCGCGTTCTGCTGAACGCCGACGTTCTGGCCGTGAATCTGGCGGCGGCGGTCCCGCAGCAGCAGGCCCATGACGTCGTCGTGCAGCTCGTCGATCCTGCGAGCGCTCCGCAGACGGGCGCGTCGGCGCAATCGCCGTCGACGGCCCCATCATCGGCCGGCCCGCAAGTCGAGGTCGTGGATCGCAGCAATTCCGTCATCCTCGCGCGGGCCAATCTTCTCGGCCTCGATCAGGTTACGATCATCGGCGGCGTCGGCGCGGACAATGTGACGATCGACGCCCAGTCCTTCGCCGGCCACGATGCGCCGCATTTCACCTTCTCGGGCGGCGAAGGCGCCGACACGCTGGCGCTGATCTCCGGCGCCCCGGCGAGCTGGACGCTCCACGATGATGGCTCGGGCGCCGTTGTCGGCTCGGTGAAGGCGAGCTTCGATGGCGTCCAAAATCTCATCGGCGGCGGCGCGGACACGCTGATCGGCGCCGTGACCGACACGAATTGGCGGATCGATGGCGCGGGCGCGGGCTCGGTCGGCGGATTCGTGTTCAGCGGTTTCGCCAATCTCGCGGGCGCCGCAGACAATAACGACACCTTCGCCTTCTCCGCCAGCGGCAGTCTCGCCGGCGCGGTGGACGGCGGAGCAGGCGGGTTCGACACTCTGGCGCTCGACGTCGGCGTGGCCCAGAGCCTCGTTTCGACGGCCACGGGCCCGGACAGCGGCACGATCGCCTATGACGGCCGCATCGTCGCCTATCGTGGCCTCGAGCCGGTCACGATCAGCGGTTCGGTGACGGATCTCTCTTTCGATCTCGGATCGCTGGCGGGCGGCTCGAGCGGCGTGCAGGCGCGGCTGAAGGACGCGGGGACGACGACCGACGGCGTCATGACGCTTGAGAGCCTCAATGGCAAATTCGAGAGCCAGACCTTCAACGCCCCGACGCATTCGCTCACCGTGATCGGCGGCTCGGGCTCGGACAGCGTCGACATCGCGTCGCTCGACAGCACGTTTCATGCGGCGCTGTCGGTGAACACGCTGCTTTCGGGCTACGATCCCTTCGACGATGGCGGCCTCCTGCCCGGCGACAATCATCTGACGCATAAGAGCGTCGTCAGCGTCTCCGGCGATATTGCGCTTCACGGCGGCGCGCTCACGCTGCAGGCGGACACGATCTATGTCGGCGAGGTCGCCGATCAGACCGGCGCCAGCGGCTCCTGGACCGCCAGCGAGACCTACACGCATGTGGCGGCGACCGGCGGCGCTGGAACGGGCGCCGAGGCCACCATCGCCGTCGATACGGACGGCGTGGCGACCGCGCGGCTCAGCTCCGCGGGAACGGGATATAGCGTCGGCGACGTGCTGACCTTCGCGCCCAGCGGCGGCGGCTCCGTGACGATGACGCTGCGCAATGTCGCGAGCTCCGCGATCGTCTCCACCGCGCTCGCCGGCGGCAACGCCGGCGAAATCCTGCTCGGTCATCAAAAGACCAACGCCGACGGCACGACGAGCCTCGCCGGCGGCGAGTGGATCGCGCTCGGCCCCAATGCGCAATTGCTCGCCGAGGCCGATACGGCCGCTGGCCACAAGGCCGGCAAGATTTCGCTCGCCACCTCCGATGTCGCGACGCGTCTCGTCAGCTGGCCGGGCGATTTCACGGCGAAGAACGCCGCCATCGACATTCAAGGCGCGATCATTCGCGGCGGCTCGATCAAGGTGAACGCCACCGCCAAGGACATCAACCTCAACAGCGACGCGCCGGCCGCGGCGGCCGGCTTCACTGGCACGCTGACGAGCCTGCTGGGGCAGATACCCGGCGTCGTGCTGAGCGCCGCGACCGGAATCGATCTCTCCGTCATCCTGCGCGGCGCCGACGCCAAGATCAATGTCGACGATGCGACGATCGAGGCCGAGGGAACCGTCGACATAAAGGCGGAAACCAAGGTCGACACGCAGGTGTTCGCCATCGCTTCCGCGCTCGGCAGCGGCGGCCTCGCGAAATATACGGGGCTCGAATTCGCCGGCGGCTATGGTCTCGCGCAGAGCGATGTCGAGGCGAATATCGGCGGCTCGACCGTCATCGACGCCGGCGGCAGCGTCACAATTTCGGCCAAGGGCTCGACCTCGACGAAGACGGTCGCTCGCGCCTCGTCGAATCTCGACAGCACGGTCAATCCGACGGCCTCGTCCATCGCCATCGCCATCGCGCATACGGATCTCACCGCTCTGGCGACCGTCGGCCTCGACGCCGAGATCACCTCGCGTGGCGGCAATGTCAATGTCATCGCCAATGGCGCGACCAAGACGACGCCCGACGCCAGCACCATCAGCCCGGTCGACGGGCGAGCCGGCGTCGGCGTGGCGCTCGCTTTCGAGTTCGGCACGGTCAAAGCCTCGCTCGACGGAACCATCAAAGCCGCCGGCACGGTCGCCGGAGACAGCACGGACACCAAGACATTCGATCCGATCGGCGGCGTCGATCCCACCACAGACACGATCACCCTGCCCAATCACGGCTTCACCAATGGGCAGGCCGTCGTCTACACGCCCTATCTCGTCAATACGTCGGTCGCCGGCTCCACCGTGCTCGCTGTGCAGGGCCAGCAGAGCGATTCTGTCGGCGGGCTCGACAAGGGCAAGACCTATTATGTCATCGTCGTCGATCAGGATCATATTCAGCTCGCCAAGGAGCCGCCGATCGATCTCGATCCCGCGGGCGTCGATCCGACCTCCACGCAAACGCTGAATGTCGTCAAATCCAAGCTGTTCGACATCGACGCGATCGACGCGAGCGCGCATACGATTCAAATCGCCGGCCATGGATTCGAGACCGGCGATCAGGTCGCTTACGACGCCGGCGGCAATACGACGATAACCGCTCTCGCCGACAAGGCCGTCTATACGGTCGAGAAAATCGACGATGCGCGCTTCGCCCTGAAGGACAGTTCCGGCAATCTTATCCAGATCGCGCAGGGCGCGGCGCTCGGAACGCAGAGCTTCACGCGTGCGTCGGACAATAAGAAGGCCGAGATCGATCTCGCCAGCGTGGACGCCAACGGCCGCATTCACGTGAAGAACCATGGCTTCGCGATCGGAACGCCGATCGATGTGACGTACGACACGCTCTCCGAGAATGATGTGACCCTCGGCGGCGTGCAGGCGGCGCATCAATATAAGCTGGTCGCCACCGACGCCGACACATTCGAGCTGCGCGACGAGCAGACCAATGCGCGCATCACGCTCACTGATCCCGGCTCCGCGGCCACGCATGCGCTCGACTATATCGGCGCGATCAAGAGCTTCGCGCCCAGCACGGCGGTCGACGGCTCGCTCGACACCATCGCCATCGCCAATCATGGCTTGAAGGACGGCGACGCTGTCATCTACGCCGTCGATCCCACCAAATCGACCACGCTGTCGCGCGCCTTCGAGCTCGATGCGATCGATCCGACGGCCAAGACGATCCATATTGCAGGACATGGCTTCTCGACCGGCGACCAGGTGACCTATGACGCTGGCGGCAACACGCCGATCGCAGGCCTCGCCAGCGGCGCCGTCTACACGGTTCAGAAGATCAGCGATGATCTGTTCCAGCTGAAGGATTCGAACGGCGTCCTCGTTTCCATGGCGCAGGGTGCGACGCTCGGAACGCACAGCTTCTCCAACGCCGCGACGCAGACGACGGCGAGCGTCACGTTGGCGCGCATCGATGCGACGACCAATCGAATCTATCTGCAGAACCATGGATTCACCGCGACTGCGGCAAATCCGCTGCTCGTCGACTACGCTTCGCTCGAGGCGCTCGGCGCCTCCGCCATCGGCGGATTGCAGAGCGATCATCAGTATAAGCTCGTCGTCGTCGACGCCAATTCCTTCGAGCTGCGCGACGCGACGACCGGCGCGCTGGTCACGCTGACCGGTCCCGGCGCCGCCTCCGTGCATGTCATCGCCGAGGATCGGGTCTATCAAGCCTCGCGCGGCAATGTGCATGATCTCACCGCCGGCGACCGCGAGATTCGCGGCCTCACCGCGGGCGAGCAGTACTATGTCGTCAAGGTCGACGACAATCACATTCGTCTGGTCGAGGATGCGAGCGAGGTCTCCGCGGTCAAGGCGATCAATCTCACCAGCGACGGCAAGGGCGCCAATCACACTCTCGCGGCGAGCACGAGCACGGACGGCATAGGCGTTCAGGCGATCCTCGACTCGCAGACGCGAAGCAAGGCCAAGCCGGAAGTCGGCAGCAAGTTCAATCCGACGAAATACAAGGACATCTTCACCAAGCCGGACATAGCGCTCGCGACCATCTTCGGTCAGGCGTCGGCGGCCAGCGGCAAGCAGAATGTGCTGGACGCCAATGGCGCGCAAGTGATGGACGACAAGGGCAAGCCCGTCACCAAGGACATCACCAATGACGGGCTGAGCGCCGGCGGCGCCGTCGCCGTCAATGTGGTGAAGAACGACGTCGAGGCGACCATCGGCAAGAACGCCACCGCCGCCAAGCCCACGACGTTGCAGACGGATCACAATGTCGAGGCGCTGGCGACGAGCACGCAGCGCACGCAGCTGATCTCGCAATCGGACGTCTCCAAGTCGAAGACGAAATCCGCGACCGCGAAGGCGGTCGACATCTCGCTCGCGGTCGGCGTCTATCTCAACGACGCCAATGCGACGATCGCCGGAAACACGATCATCGACGCCGGCGAGACGGTGAAGGTCGCCTCCTCGCTCTCCTATCCCTTCCTCATCAATCCGCTCGATCTCGTTCTCGGCGTTCCGCAGGACATCGTCACGCGTGGCGTCAGCGGATTGACTGATCTGCTGGACGGCACTTTCGGCGTCAGCTCCAAATTCATGAACACTTGGGTGATGGCGCGCGCCAAGGCCCAGGACACGCAGGCGACCTCCGTCTCCGGCTCCATCGCGGTCAACGCCTATATCGATCACAGCACGGCGGTCGTTCAGTCCGGCGCCCGCATCAATCAATCGCCGCCGTCGGCCGGCTATAATCCCTCGGCGACGCAATCGGTCACTGTCATGGCCGATGTGATGATGCAATTCGCCGAGATGGCGGGCATCGGCAAATGGTCGCTGAGCGAAAGCCCCTTCGGCAAGGCGAAATATGAGAATAAGAAGGCCGGCGAGCTGCTGCGCGGCGGCGATGTGGTGGATGTGTTCGGCCGCTCCGGCTCCAAGGCGATCGGCGGCTCCATTCTCGTCGACGACATAGAGAACACCGTCTATGCGCGCATCGAAGGCGACGCCAAGGTGGGCATTGGCGCGAGCGGCGCGCTGACCATTCACGCGACCGAGGATATTTTCCGTCTCGCCATCGCGCAGTCGGGCGGCAAGACGGATGACGGCGGCCAATTCGCCTTCGCCGGCAGCGGGCTCGCTCTGCGCCAGCGCAGCGACATAGAGGCCGGGCTCGTCGCGACGGCGAGCTTCGGGCCGACGGTCACGGGCGGCGGCGCCGTCGATATTGCGGCGACGACCGGCGGAACCGAGGTCGAGATCGCGGGAACGATCGTCGTCGCCGGCAAGGGCTCCAATGGTCTCGGCGCTTCGGTGCTCGTCAATGACGTCGAGCGCAACGTCTATGCTTTCATCGGCGCCGATCCCAGCAAGGGCGGCGATCCGAATGCGACGCCGGCCGGCGCCGTGTCGATGAATGTCGGCGACACGTCTCTGTCGGCGACGACGACGGGCGTCGTCGTCGGCGTCGTCGGCACGGCGACCGTGCTGACCGGCCCGCAAGGCGCGCCGCAAAATCTCGGCTCCTCGGCGAGCGATCCGCTCGACGGCATCTCGCTTCCCGCGCTGTTCGAGGAGGCGCCCAAGCCCAAGAGCGGCTATGGCGTCGCCGGCAGCGCCGGGATCAATGTCATTCGTGACACGGACCTCGCCTATATCGATGCGCGCGGCGCCATGTCTGTCGGCATATTGTCGCTCACCGCGGACGACACGCAGACGATCGTCGCCATCGTCGGCGGCGTCGCGGTCTCGGTCAACGCCGGCACGGGGCTCGGCGGCGGAACGACGATCGGCGGCGCTTTCGCGCTCAATCAGATCACCGCGGATACGGAAGCCTTCATCGCCGATCGGCTCGCCGTCTCCGGCTCGCCGGACGCCAATGGGCTCGTCATCGCCAGCCATGCCGCGGCGCTCGCGACGCGCGACGAAATTTCGCTGAAGGCGACGCACGGCGGCACGCTGGCGAGCTTCTCCGCCGCCGTCTCCGCCAACACCAATGAGCAGGGCGACGCTTTCGCCGGCTCGGTCTCGATCAATCGCATCGTCGACACCACAAAGGCGACGATCGACGGCGCCAAGGTCAGCGCCAATGGCGATGCGGCGCTCACCGCGCGGGACGAGGCGCAGCTCATCGCCATCGGCGGCGGCGCCAGCTACACGGCGGGCGCCAAGGGCGTCGGCGCCTCGCTCGGCTTCAATCAGCTCAGCGCCAGCACTATCGCCGGCGTGCTCGGCGAGAAGCGCCGCAGCGCGCTGACGCTCGGCGACGATCTCTCGATTCTCGCGGTCGATGATGAAAAACTATGGGCTTTCGCCATATCGCTCGGCATTGCGACCGGCGGCGGCGTCGACAGCAAGGCCGTGGCTTTCACGCTCGGCATAAATGTCGTCTCGACCGATCAGAAGATCTTCACGCGCGACAATTCCGCGCCGATTCTGGCGACGATCCAGAACGCCGATGTGATCGCCTCGGGCGTTTCGCTCGAAGCCAAGGACAATTCGGTCATCTATGCGGTCGCCGGCGCGCTCGGCGTCGGGGCGCAGGGCCAGGCCTATGGCGTCGGCCTCGGCTGGAATCAGGTCGCGCTGCAAGTGCGCGCCACGGTCGACAATTCCAGCATAACCGCGGGCGCCGGCGGGATCGGCCTGACGGCGCATTCGACGCAGGACGGGCCGATCTCCGTCGCCGGCAAGATCGCGGCCGCCGCATTGGGCGGCTCCAAAGGCAATGGCGCGACGGTCGGCGCGAGCCTCTCGGTCAATGGCGTCTACAACACCATCGAGACGATCGTCTCCAGCGGCTCCACGCTGCGCACGACGGCGGGCTCGGGCGGCTCGGTGAGCCTGCGCGCGAGCGACGAGTCGACGATCAACGCGCTGACCGGCGGCGTCGCCATTTCGAGTTCGGGAAGCGCTGTGGGCGCGGCGATCAGCGCCAATTACATCGCCAATCAGGTGACGGCGAAGGTCGATGGCTCGACCATCGACTCGAATGGCGACGTCCTCGTCGAGGCGGAGGAGACCGCCGCGATCCATTCGCTCACGCTCGGCGGCGCCGGCGGCGACAATGTCTCCTTCGCCGGGTCGCTGTCGATCAATGTCGTCGACGACACGGTGACGGCGGCCGTCGTCGGCGCGACCTCCAATCTCTCCGCGCGCAATAATCTGCGCGTGATCGCCGATGACACGGCCAATATCGTCGCCATCGCCGGCGGGCTCGCCGCGGGCGGCGACGCCGGCGTCGGGTTGGCGGCGACCAATGTCACCATTCTCGACACGACCAAAGCCTATGTCGATGGCGCCGCGACTCTCTCGGCCGGCGGCGCCGGCGCGGGTTTCACCGATGTGAACGGCCAATCGCGACGCGGCCTTTCCATCGAAGCGAACGCCGGAGAATCGGTCGTCATCATCGGCGTCGGCGGCGCCTTCGCGGGCGACGGCGCCGGCGCTGGCGCGCTCACCCTCACCTATATCGATGTGAGCGCGCTCGCCTATGAGGATGCGCCGAGCGCGACGCCGGCGGCGGGCGCCGGGCTGCATTCCGATCACGACGTCGACATCGTCTCGCACGGACATTTGTCGCTGGTCGGCGTCGCCGGCGCCATCGCCGGCAGCGATGTGGGCGTCGGCGCCGGCGCGGACGCCGGCTATGTGAAGCGCCGCCTCGAGGCCTATGTCGGCGCGGGCGCGACGGCCAAGGCCGGCGACAATGTGATCGTCATCGCCCAAGGCGATATGACTCTCACTTCGGTTTCGGCCGCCGTCGCCGGCGCCGGCGAGGGCGCGGGCGGGCTGACCACCGGCGTCTCCGTTCTCGATCTCACCGCCAAGGCGCATATCGACGCCGGCGCCGTCGTGCGTTCGGACGGCAATGTTCTGGTCTCCGCCGAGGACGACACGACGCTCGATCAAGTCTCCGGCAATGTCGCCGCCGCGGGCACGGGCGCCGGCGGAATCGCCGTGGGCGTCGGCTATGTGAAGAAGACGACCGAGGCCTATATCGCCGCCGGCGCTTCGGTGACGGCGCTGGCGAAGTCCGGCAAGAGCGGAATCGTCGCCGATACGGGCGAGTTCGGCGCGCCGCCGGCGACCGCCAATGCGCAGCAGCAGGGCGTCTCCAAGGATTTCGCCACCTCGGCCGTCGATTACGGCGCCGATGCGATGACTGTCGCCGGGCATGGCTTCAGCACCGGTCAGGAAGTCGTCTACACCGGGCAATCGCTGGCGCTCGGCGGTCTGCAGACGGGCGGGCGTTATTTCGTCATTCGCATCGACGACAATCATTTCGCGCTCGCCGCCAATAAGGCCGACGCGCTGAACGGTCAGAAGATCGATCTCCTCGACACGGGCGTCGCATCGACGGCGCGCCATGTCGTGCAGACGCTGAACAGCACCGGCGTTCCGTCGATCAGCAATAAGGATTTCAACGATCCGACGCTCGCGAATAATCGCGATCGCAAGCCGCTCGTCGCCACGCAATCGGGCGTGATCATCGTCGCGGTCAGCGTCAATGATCTGACCAGCGCCGGCGTCGGCGTCGCCATCGCCGGCGAAGGATCGGGCGCGCTCGCCGGATCGGTGAGCGTGCATCAGATCGACACGCTCGCCCATATCGACCAGGGCGCGCGCATAAATGCGGATGAGGATGCGGGCGCTGGCGCCGGGCAGAATGTGCTGGTCGCGGCCGGCCGCGCCTATAATGGCCTCGCGATCGGCGGCGGCCTCGCGGGCTCGGGAGGCGTCTCGGTGGCGCCGGCCTTCGCCGCGCCGGTGCTGAAGGGCGCGACGGAAGCCTTCGTGCAGGGCGCGACCGCCGGCAATGCTTATGACACGATCGTCAATGCCGCCGGCGATGTCGCCGTCGTCTCTCATGCGGTGACGGATGTGCTCAGCATCGCCGCCGGAATCGCCGCTTCGGGAGAGGTCGCCTTGGCCGGCTCGGCCGCGGTGATCGTCATCGACACATCGACAATCGCCTCCATCTCCGGCCGCGTGCGCGTGTCGGCGACGGGCGATGTTCTGGTCGCCGCGAAGGACGACACGACGACCTACGCGATCGGCGGCGCCGTGGGCGTCGGCATAGGCTCGGGCGGCGGCGCGGGCGCCGTGGACGTCACCTCGATCAAGAAGACGACGCTGGCGACCATCGGCGATCATGCGATCATCGACGCCTACGCCAATAGCGCCTCCTTCATCTCGGATGCGCCGGACGGCGCCTATTCGAGCAATGGCGGCTTCTCGCAGAAGACCGTGCGCGGCGTCGCCGTTCTCGCGGCGACATCGGAAAAAATCGTGTCGGTCGGCGCCAGCCTCGGCGCCGGCGCTTATGCCGGCATAGCGGGCGCGGTGACGGTGGAGATCGTCGACTCCGACACGCTGGCGACGATCGGCGACGGCGCGCAGATCAATCAGAACACGGCCGCGACTGCCGCCAATTCGCAGAGCGTCATCGTCGCCGCGACCAACAAGCTCGATCTCCTCACTTTCGCGGGCGGGCTCGGCGCCAGCCTCGGTGCCGGCGTCGGCGCCTCTGTGGACGTCGGCGTGCTGCGCAATGACACGCAGGCGCTGATCGGCGCCGCGAGCGTGCGCGCCAAGGGCGACACGGATGTGCTCGCGCTCTCGCGCTGGACGGTCAACGCCAACGCCATCAGCGCCGGCGCCGGCCTCGTCGGCCTCGGCGGCGGCATAGTCGTCTATACTGTCGGCGGCAATTTCACCGATAGCTACTCGACCTCGGGCGGCTCCTCCTCGGCGCTCAGCGGCGATAATTCGACCGTGCTCTCATTCGTCGAGAGCACTGTCGGCACATTGTCCGGCCGCATGCAGACGAGCGACGCGTCATCGGCGACCTTCGATCCGGCGCAGAAGGTGAACGGCGCCGCCGACACGATCGATCTCGGCGCCGATCGCGGGCTGAGGACGGGCGACGCCGTCGTCTATGACGCGGGCGGCGGCAATGCGATAAAGGGGCTGAAGGACGGCGAGGTCTATTTCGTCATCATCGACAGCGCGCATCCGCAGCTGGTGAAGCTCGCGGCCTCTTATGAGGACGCGCAGAAGGGCAAGGCGATCGACATAGACGCGGCGGGCGCCAGCGGCGCGGCGCATCGTCTCGCGGCGGGCAATGCGCAAATCGCCAATATGGCGCGCGGCGCCTCCGCGGCGAGCACGCCGGCGGGCCGGGTGAATTCGGCGACCAAGGCGACGAGCGGCGTCACCAGCGGCACGACCGCCGGCATATTGCAATATGCGGATATAGCGACCGGCAATCTCGACGTGATCTCGCGCCAGGCGCTCGATCTCACGGCGCGCGCCGGCGGCGTGGCGGGCGGCGCCGCGGCGCTCGGCGTCGGTCTCGGCGTCGTGAGCATAGATGCGGATTCGACCGCCTTCATCGCGCCGCAGACGACGATCACCGGGCTGAACCCGAGCGCCGGCGAGCTCACCGTCTCCGCCAATCTCGACTCCAACGCGCATGTGCTGGGCTTCGCCGGCGCGGTCAGCGGCTTCGTCTCGCTGGGCGGCGCCGTGTCGCTCATCGACGACAATAGCTCGGCGCGCGCCATGCTGGGAGCGACGCCCGGCGCCTCGCATGACGATTCCTCGACGATCGAGGCCTCCTCGCTCGTGGATGCGACGATCGTCACCGGCTTCCACGACGTCAGCGTCAAATCCATCGCCAATGTGAATCATTTTCTCGCCGACGGCGCCTGGTCGGTGTCCGGCGTCGCCGGTCTCGGCGCGGCGGTGAGCAAGCTCACCATTGCGGGGACGTCGCAGGCGATCGTTGGCAAGTTCACGCAGATCGGCTCCGATGCGGCGCAGATCGCCGGCGATGTGAAGATCGACGCGCAGCGCACGGTCACGGTCAATCCGCTCGACGCCAATCAGCCCATGGGCATCGCCATCGGCGGCGGCCTCGTCGGCGCCGCGGCGGGCGCGACGCTCATCACCGTGAATGGCGCGGTCGCCGCGCGGATCGGGGATGACGCGGCCGTCTACGCCGGCGGCGAGGTCGATGTTCACGGAACCAGCACGACCACCGCGAACAATCTCGAGATCGACGGCGGCGCCATAGGCGGCATTGCGGTCGGCGCGGTGATCGCGCAAGCCAAATTCGCGCCGGTCATGGCGGTCGGCGTCGGCAAGCGGGCAATCATCCGCAGCCGCGCGACGGATGTCAAAGCCACGCAGACAACATCGGTCAAGCTGCTCGGCTATGCGGCCGGCGGCGGCGTAGCGAGCGGGCAGGGGCTCGACATAGAGCTCGAGATCGATCCGACGACGACCGTCGTCATCGACGACGGCGCCGATATCGCCGCCACGCAATCGGCCTCGGTGCAGTCGGTCACGACGACGACCTCCTTCGCGACCGGCGACGCCGGCAATTATGGCGGCGTCACCGTCATCGAGGGCGGAAGCACGAGCACGCTGAAGAACGCCAACAGCCTGCGCGTCGGAACCGGCGCGCATATAGCGGCGGGAACGGGCCTGACAGTGCTAGCCGACACCACCAATAATGCGAAGGCGGATGGCGACGGCGGCGCGGGCGCGATCGTCTCCGTCATCGGCGCGACCTCGACCGTCAACGCCTCGGATGCGACGACGACGACGATCGGCGGGAACGCGCAGCTCGCCGCGGGCGGCGATCTCTCGGTCGAATCGCGCACGTCCAGCACGGGCAAATCCGCGCCGCACGCCTCGGCCGGCGGTCTCGGCGCCGATACGCGCGTCACCGGAAATCTGACCTATGGCGGCGCGACAAAAACCGATATCGGCGCCGCGACGCTGACCGCCGGCGGCAAGCTCGACGTTCTCGCGCGCGTCACGACGCTCGATCTGAAGATCGACGCCGTCGCCGAATCGAGCGCGCTCGGCGCCAATTCCGAGGCGCATGCGACGCTGAGCCGTCCAGAGTCGGCGCCGGGCTCCTCCAGCCCCACCTCGGACGCGCTGGTCGATCTGCACAGCGGCGCTTCGCTGAATGGCGGCGGCTCCGTCAATGTGAAGGCGCGCCACGAATCCGTCGCCAGCCTCGCCGGCGCCGACGCCACGACCAATGGGCTCGGCGCCTCCACCAACAGCTATGCGAAAAATGATTTCGATGTGACGACGCGCGTCGTCGCGGAGAGCGGGAGCGCCGTCCATACGCGCGCTCTGACGGTCGAAGCCTATGGCTCGCCCAATGTGTCCGGCTTCGTCGACGCGAGCTCGCATGGCGCGCTGATCGACACGGGCGACGAGCATCCGTCGAAGACCGTCGCCTATCAGCGCACCATCGATTTCAACGCCGATGTGTTCCTGTCCGGGCCGCCGGCGCCCGAGCTCGTCATCGATGCTGCGGGAAATATCGTCAAGAAGCAGGGCATAGGCGCGGTCACGCTGCAGAACGGCGTCTTCATCGTGCCCGATATCGTCAACACCTCCACGGCGGCCGGCACGGCGACCTTCTCCATTCCGAGCTGGGGGCAGGACCCGACACCCGCCGGCTATGGCACGACGCCGGGCGAGGATTCGATCAAGGGCGCGCCCAAGATCACCTTCCTCACCGCTTTCGATCACGTGCTCATTCAGAACGCGTCGAATTACGACGTGCAGATCGGCCTCATCAATCCATTGGCGGCGACGCCGAACTTCGCGCAGAACGTCGTCGTCGACGTCACCTATAAGAAGGACTTCCTGCCGGTCACGACGTCCGACCCGGGTCACACCGCCGTCACCATCGCGAACACGTCGACCGCGGCGCGCACGAAGGTGACGCTGAACGACGCCATTCTCGACGCGCTCGGCCCGGTGTCGATCTCGACGGCGAATGGCGACATCATCGCCAATGCGAATGGACGCATAGAGGCGACCACTCTGTCGCTCACGGCGCCGAAGGGCGTGATCGGCTCCGCCGCTTCGCCGATCCGCACGGCCTCGACGCGTCTCGACGCGCTCGCGCGCGATGGAATCTTCATCAGCGAGACGGGCGATCTCGAGCTCGGCTCGGCGCGCTCGACGAGCGGGACGGTGAGCCTTTCTGCGACGGGCTCGATCCTCGACGCCGACTCCAGCGTCACGGTCAATGTGAGCGCGCCCACGCTCATTCTCAATGCGGGCGGCGGCTCGATCGGCGCGAAAGCGGATGCGCTGCGCATCGACGCCGATCGCGCGGCCGGCTCCTTCACCGCTTCCGCCAAGGGCGATGTGGTCGCGGCGGATATCGCGGGCGGAGTCGGCGTCGGGACGGTCGCTTCGACGAGCGGCGATGTCCTTCTCTCGACCTATGACAGCAATGCGGTCGGCGAGGACATCATCTTCGGCGCGACGTCTTTCCTGAGCGCGACGACGGGCGCCGTGTCGCTCGCCGCTGGCGACAATATCGTCATGGCCGTCGGGGCGACCTTGAACGCGGCCAAGACCGCGACGCTGACGGGCGACGCCGGCAACGCCGATTCCGGCGTCGGCGCGCTCATCGATCTCGAGGGCGCGATCGCCGCGGCGGCCGTATCTGTGGTCGGCGGCGCGGATCGCGACACGATCGTCATTCGCGGCGTCGCCGCCAATGCGCCCATGACAGTGGCGACGGGCGGCGCCGAGGATGTGATCCTCGTCGGCAGCCGCGCCAGCGCGACGACCAATGCGAGCGGCGAGCTGACGGGAACGAGCAATGTCGGCGGCAATCTCGCCACGATCGTCGGAACGCTGACCGTGACGGGCGCGAGCGATGGTCTCGCGTCCCTCGATCTCGACAATTCCGGCTTCGCGCAGGGCGTGACCGGAACCGTCTCCGACAGCGAGATCGCCGGCTTCGGCATGACGGGCAAGGTCGTCTACAGCGATCTTCGCGCTCTGACTCTGCATCTGGGCGCCGGGGCCGATACGGCGACCGTGCGCTCCACGGCGGCGGCGACCATCACCTCGCTGCATCTCGGCGACGGCGCCGACTCCGTCATCGTCTCGGGCGTCGATGGCACGGTGAATAGCGTCGCTGGAGCGCTCATTCTCGACGGCGGCGCTGGCGTCGACACGCTGCTCGTCGACGACAGCGGCGATACGGTCGCCAACGCCGGCGTCATCGGCGGCGCCAATGGCAATCGGATCTTCGGCTTCGGCATGGGCGGGGCCGACCAGACCGTGGTCGATCCGAACAAGGGCGTCACCTATGGCGATTTCGCCACTGTGACGGTGAAGGCCGGCTCCGGCGCCGATCGGATTTCGATCGCGGCCAGCTCGACGGATACGATCGTCGATGCGGGCGCCGGCGCGGACGCCATCACGCTGGGGCCGAACCTCGCCAATATTCGCGGCCATGTTCTCGCGCGCGGCGGCGGCGATGCGGGCGACGCTTTCTCGGTGAGCCCGACGGTCGACTCCAATCTGACGCTCGACGCCGTATCGGCGACGCGCAGCCGCATCACCGCGGTCGGAATGGCGCAGCCGGTCGACATAGAAGGCGTCGATGCGACCACCGTCGCTCTTTCCGGCGCGACCACCAATACTGTCGTCATAAACGGCTCGGCGACGCCGATCGTCGTCGACGCCAATGGCGCGGTGGACAAGATTTTCGTTCACGGCGCCGGCCGGCCGACCACGATCAATCTCGGCGCGGGCCTCGATGAGGCGATCGTCTATGGAACGACCGCGCCCTTGCTCGTCACCGGCGCCGGCGCAGCCGACAAGCTCACCGTCGATCTCTCGGGAACGCCGGCCGCGACGACGACGGGCGTGATCCATGACGGCGCCGCCGTCGGCGAGGGAATCGTCTCCGGCCTCACCACGGGCGACGTAACCTTCCGCTCTCTGGCCGAGGTCGATGTGAAGCTCGGCGACGGCAATGACACATTCACGCTGAACGTCCACGCCGCAACTCTGCCGGCGACCGTGCTCGGCGTGTTCGGCGGCGGCGGCGACGATCTCATCCAGGCGCGCAGCGTCAGCACGGCGCGCACCATCGTCGACGGCCAGTCCGGCAAGGACACGCTGCAGGTGGAGGTTTCGGCGCAGCCGATCGCCAATCAGTTCACCTCCATCGACAAGACGGTGGAGCAGCTCATCGTCGACAATTCGGCCAATGCGACGACGCCGATCGCCTGGACGCTGCTCGACACGGATCTTCAGGCGGCGACGCTTCCTTCCGGCTCGCCGGTCTCGGTGATCTCGACCGCCGGCGCCGATCTGACGCGCATTCTCGGCGGCAAGACGGGAACGGACACGCTCGATGTCGTGTCGACGACCACCGCCAATGTGAATGTCACGATCGACAATAATCGCATCACGCTGCAATCGGGTCTCGTCGTGGTGACGCAGCCCGATCCGGCGAATGATTTCGATACCTATCGCAATTACGACAAGGTGCTGAATTTCGACGGGCTGAGCCAGGGCGACGTCGCCTATGCGTCGAACGGGTTCCGCCTGTCGACCTCCAATGCGCTCGGCTTCATACGTTCGGACGCCATCAGCCCGGCGGCGCAGGCGCGCGCGAATGACGACGTGCTCACGCTGGCGGCGGCGAAGGCGGATGGAACGCCGAATGGCGACGGCTTCACGCTCTATTCGCTCGAGCTCGCCAATACGGCGGCGAGCGGAACGGCGGTCGTCGTGTTGATCGGCCATACGATCGGCGGACAGACGGTGAGCGCCGAGCTCAGCCTCGTCGCCGGCGCCGGCTTCCAGCGTTTCGATACCTCGCTGGCGAGCTTCTATGGTCTCGACAAAGTGACTTTGAAGGCGAAGGACGCCTCGACGCCCTTCGGCTCGATCCTCGTCGACAATATTGTCGCGGTGGACGATCTGCCCAACGCCGCCGCGACCGTCGCGCCGGCGACTGTGCCGACCTATATGTTCTCGAGCGATTTCTCGATCGACACGACGGTCTATTCGGGCCAGTGGGTCTGGATCAATTCCGGCAAGATCGCCGTCAATTACAACAATGGCGGAACGGCGATCGACGACACGCTCGATTTCACCAATGGCGGCTGGTGGTATCTCGGCTACAGCCAATCGGGCTTCTCCATCACTGCCGATCAGGGCGCGACAGGCTCCAACAATGGCATGGTGTCGCTGAATTTCGCCGGCGACCTCAGCCTGCCCGCCAATCGCAAAGTGTCCGCTGCGGGCGCGAATGTTCTGTCGTTCAATGTCGCCAACAACGTCCAGCTCGCCGATAGCGTCACCTTCGATCTCTCCGCGCATAATCAGACCGCGGGCGCCGGCGGCGGCGTGGCGGGCGGCTCCGGCGGCGCGGGTTCTGGCGCGGTCGGCGGCTATGGCGGCGGCGGCGGCTCCAATGGCAGCCTTCCGTCCGACTTCACCTTCCAGGGAACGACCGCCGCGGGACAGGGCGTCGGCGGTCCCTATGGCACGGGCGACAATCACGGAGGCAGCGGCGGCTATGGCTCCCCGAGCTATTACGGCGGCGGCGGCGGTGGCGGCGGCGGCGGCGGCGGCTACCAGGATTTCGGCCGCGGCGGCGGCATAGGCGGCGATGGCGGCTGGGGCTATTACGGCGCCTCGGGCGTCGGCGGCGGCGGCGGCGGACTCGGCGTCGGCAATCAATCCAATGGTTCGGCGGGCGTGGGCGGCTATGCGGGCTATGCCGGCTACGGCGGCTATGGCGGCGGGGGCGCTTATGGCGCCTATGACATCGTCAATGGCAACCGTCTGCGCGACGGCGACGGCTATGACGGCCAGGGTGGCGGAACCGGCGGGACGGGCGGAACCGGCGGCGACGGCGTCGGCGGCGCCAATTCGGCGACCGGCCTCGCTATATCCGGCGGCATGGGTGGCGGTGGCGGCGGCGGCGGTGGCGGCGGCGGCTCGGGCGGCGGCGGCGGCGGTGGCGGCGGCGGCAATGGCCGTCACTGGACGAGCGGCTTCCTCGGCCTCACCGATAATTACATCGGCGGCGGCGGCGGCGATGGCGGCGGCGGCGGCGGAGTCGGCGGCAATGGCGCAGCGGGCGGCCTGGGCGGCGCCGGCGGCGGCGCTTTCCAGCTGGTGGCGCAAGGTCAAATTCGCGTCGGCAATAGCGACGCTTTCGCCGCACTAGGCGGCGCGGGCTCGACCGGCGGCGGTGGGCAGAACCCCGATCCGAATTACGGGCCGACTTCGAGCGGCGGCGGCGGCGGCGACGCGTCCGACGCCCATCACGGCGGCAATGGCGGCGCCGGCGGCGCCGGCGGCCCGGGCGGCGACGGCGGCGATGGCGCGGGCGGAGCCGGCGGCGCGATCAAGCTCTATGCGACGGATCTCGCCAATGGCGGCGCGACGTTGAAGACCTCCGTCACGACCTCCGGCGGCGTCGGCGGCGGAACCGCGCCCAAGGGCGGCGAGGGACGCTTCATTCTGGGCAGCAACACCTCGCTCACCTTCTCGAGCGGCGGCGCCGTCTCCGGCAATGGCGGCCAGACCGCTTTCGCCGCGACCGATCCGAGCGTCGAGCATTTCAGCGGCCCGCGCCTCGCGAACAGCTATATCGCTGGCGCTCCGCTCACTCCGACCATCGTCGGCCTCGCCGGCGGCGCGGATATTTACGGCGTCGTCTCCGGGCTCGACGCCGCCTCGATCGACTTCGACACCACCACGCCGCAGCTCGATCACGCGCCTTCGGACGCGCTGCTCGCGGTCATGCTGCTCGACAAGGGCGTCGGCGCGCTGAACCAGGATTACACGGGCTTCGACGTGCTGCTCGTCGCCAATGTGTCGACGATCAACATCGCCAATCCGACGCTCAGCCTCGATGGCGCGGCGGCGCAAGCGTTGAAGACGCATGGCGTCGGCGCCGATCAGGCGCTGACGAGCCTCCCTCCGGGGCAGGTGTGGGAGATGCTCGTGCCCGAGGGCGGCGCGCATAATCACACCTTTGCCGCCTCGATCGGCGTGAACGCCGCGGGCGCAACCACGCTCACCGGCAACACGCTGTCGCTCAGCGGCAATGTCCAATATCTCTCGATCGCGCGGCCGTCGGCGCCGACCGTCGCGCAGCTCACCGGCTTCGACGCCATTGCGGCCGATCCGGGCGCGAACCACATCTTCGGCGTCTCCACCGCGACGAACTCTCTCGTCGTCGTGAATGCGGATGACGGATCGCAGCGTCAATTGTTCAAGGAGGCGCAGAACGGCGTCTCCGGCCTCACGAGCGTCTCCAATGTGCTCGTCACGGGAACCGACGGTTTCGTCGTCACGGAGAGCGCGACGACCGGCAGGCTCGCGACATTCAAGCTCGCCTCGGCGACCGGCGATCTTTCCTTCGCGCAATCGCAATCGGATGGCGGCGCCTATTACGACTCGATGCGCTATGACGCAGGCTCACATGTGCTGACGACGACGGGCGCGGCCGGCCAGCGCAGCTATTCGCTGAACACGGCGACCGGCGCGCTCACTCTGCTCTCGACCCAGTCCGGCGCGAGCAACGCCGCGACGGAAACGATCGCGCAGAATGGCTTCGTCTATTCGGTGAACGCTACGACCGGCAGCCTCACCGCTTCCAACGCGACGACCGGCGCCGCGCAGACGCTTTCCGGCGCCGCCAATGGACTCGTCGGCGCCTCCGATGTGGCGGCGAGCCCGGACGGCGGCTTCGTCTATGTGACGAGCCAGAGCGGCAATACGCTCTCTGTCTTCCAGGTCACGAATTCCAAGACGCAGCCGCTCGTCTTCGTCGAGACTCTGCGCAATGGCGCCAATGGCGTGCGCGGGCTCGACGCGCCGACCGATGTCGCCGTCACCGCCGATGGCCAATATGTGCTGGTGACGGCGCGCGGAGCCAATGACATCGCCGTGTTCCAGCGCGACCAGCAGACGGGCGAGCTCGGCTTCGTCCAAGTCGTGCGCGACGCCGTGGGCGGCGTGCGCGGCCTGCTGACGCCGACCTCGCTGATCCTTGGGCCGCAGAACGGCTCCTCGCTCACCGCCTATGTCAGCAGCCTCGGCTCGGCGACGCAGCAGGGCGGTCTCGCGACATTCAATGTCGATCTCTCGCCCAAGGCGCCGCCGATCGCCTTCACGACGGAGCACACGGATATAGAGTCGATCGGCGTCACGACGGGCGTCGGCGACGACACTGTGTCGCTCGTCTCCGCGCCGCCGGCGATCGTCACGGCGACCAAGGTGAATACGGGCGACGGCTCCGATCATGTCGTCGTCGCCGATTATCGCGGCGCGACCAGCGTCGATCTCGGCGCCGGCGCGGACAGTCTCGATCTGCGCGTCGTCAACGCCAAGACGGCGGCCGACACGCTCGCCATTCATGGCGGAGCGGGCGCCGATACGATCGATGTGCAGAACACGGGCGCAGGCGCGACGACGACGATCGACGGCGACGCCGGCTCCGATGCGATCACCATCGAGAAGGTGGGCGCCGCGGCGCATACGACCGTCTCCGGCGACGCCGATGCGGATATTGTGCGCATCTCGCTTCCCAATCTGCCGTCCGATGCGGTGACGACGCTGCACGGCGACGCGCCGGGCGTCGCGCCCGGCGACACGCTGATCGTCGATCCGCAGGATCCGAACGCCTCCATCCTCGTCGGCGGCGTCGCCGGCCTGCCGATCCCGCAGACCAATGGCTCGATCAGCCTCGCCGGCAAGGGCGCGGTCGCCTATGACACTTTCGAGGGTTTGACGGTTCTGTCCTCGCCGATCGTCTCCTTCTCCGCGCCGAGCTATTCGACCTCGGAAGGTTCCAGCGTGACTCTCACCGCCAATGTTCAGGCGTTGGGCTCCACCAATTCGTTGTCCGGCCCGGTCGTCTTCGACATAGACGGCGATGGACAATTCGGCGAAGTGACGGGAACCGCGCTCGGCGGCGGCGTCTATCGCGTGACGCTGCCTTGGGATCGCCTCGTCGATCTCGGCCTCGCCGACAATGGCCTCTATACGATCGCGGTGCGCGCGACCAATTCCGACGGGCTCTCCACCACGGCGGTGTCGAAAATCCAGATCGCCGATACGCCGCCGGCGGTCGCCGTCACCGGCGCCTCGCATGCGGCGACGGTCGGAACGCCCTTCACCATCGGCTTCACGGCGACCGATGCTTCGCCGATCGATCGCGTGCTCGAATGGCGCGTCGATTGGGGCGATGGTTCCGCTGTCGAGACCTTCGGCGCCGACGCCACACAGGCGAGCCATGTCTATGTCGCGCCGGGAAATGTCGCGATCCGCGCCACGGCGCTGGACAAGGACACGCGCCCGACGGGAGCGACCTCCGCCGCCTATGCGGTGACGGTCGGTCTCACGGCGAATAATATCGATACGGGCGGCCCCTATCGCATCGCGGAGGGCCAGTCGCTCACGCTGACCGCGCAAGCGACCGGCGCGCCGCTCTCCTATGGTTGGGACATCAATAATGATGGGACGATCGACAAGAGTGGCGCGACGGCGAGCTTCTCCTGGAGCGAGCTGATTGCGCTCGGCGTCAATGACAGCGGCGTCTATTCCACGCCGCATGTGATCGTCGGCTATGCGACGATCGGCTCGGCGACTCCGACGACGATCTCCAAGGCGGTCGGCGTGACGGTGGACAATGCGCCGCCGAGTTTCGTCTCCTTCGGCAATAGCGGCCCGGTGAGCGAAGGCGCGGCCTCCGCGACGGTGACATTCTCCGGCGTGACCGATCCGTCGCCGGTGGACGCGGCGTCGCTGACCTATCGCTATGACTTCGACAATAATGGAACCTTCGATCTCGTGCAGGGCGCGGGGCCGGCGACGGTTCCCGGCCAATATTTGCGGCAGAGCGGCGCGCTGCTCGTTCACGGCCAGATCGTCGACAAGGACGGCGGCGTCGCCGACGCCTATACGACGATCGCCATCAATGAGGTCGCGCCGACGCTGACCGTCGCGGGCGCCGCAACGGCGGACGAAGGCGCGATATACAGCCTGTCGCTGTCCGCGACCGATCCGGGCGCCGACAAGATCAAATGGTGGGATGTGAATTGGGGCGATGGCGCGCAGGATCACATTCTGATCGATGCCGCCGCCGCCGATGGCGATGTCGTCGCCACGCATAGCTATGCGGATAATGGCGCCTATACGATAAAGACCGGCGCGACCGACAATGACGGCTCTTATGTCGCCGCCGACAAAATCGTGACCGTGCTCAATGTGGCGCCCACGCTGCAGACTGTCGCCGTCACGCCGGCCGCGGGACCGGGACCGGCGGAGATCGCCGAGAACGCGTTCGCGCGATTGAGCGGCCGCATCGTCGATCCGGGCGCGCTCGACAGCTTCCGGCTCAATGTCGCCTGGGGCGACGGGCAGAGCGAGATCGTCGATCTCACGGCCGGCGCGCTCAATTTCGACGTCGCCCATCGCTATGTTCAGGACTGCGTCTACACGATCACGACCAATATCGTCGACAAGGATCAAGGCGCGAGCGCGCCGACGGTTCTCAGCCTGAAGGTCGATAATGTCGCGCCCGTCGCCGGCGCTCTGAGCGTGGTTCCGAGCGCGTCTCGAGAGGGCTCGTCGGTCACTGTCTCCGGCGTCTACACAGACGCCGGCCCGCTCGATCTGCATAGCGTCGCGATCGACTGGGGCGACGGCTCCACATCCACGAGCGTGGGAGCCGGCGCGACGATCGCCGTCGATGCGGTCAATCGCGCCTATGCCGCGAGCCATGTCTATCTCGACAATCCGGCCGGCGGCTCCGATTACACGATCTCCGCCATTGTGACCGACGACGCCGGGGCCAAGAGCAATGTCTCGACGGCGAGCGTCATCGTGACCAATGCGGCGCCGATCATTTCCGATCTCACGTTGAACGGCGTCGGCGCCAAGAAGCAGACGATCGGCGGCGCGCTCGCCTCCACTCTGACCATAGACGAGAATGGGACGGTGACGCTGCTCGGCCATTTCACCGACGCCGGCGCGCTGGACACGCATTCCGGCTCTGTGGTCTGGGGCGACGGCGGCGCCTCCGCGCTGACCATAGACGAGGCGAGCCATACATTCACCGCGACGCATCGCTATCTCGACGACAATCCGACGGGAACCGCGGCCGATGATTATCGCATCGATCTGACGCTTTCCGACAAGGATGGCGCCTCGGCGACGATCAGCGCGGCGGTCACTGTGGCGAATGTCGCGCCGGTCTTCGCCACCTTCACCAATAATGCGGCGGAAGTCGGCAATGTGCTGCCGGGCGAGCCGGTCGTGCTCACGGGCGTCTTCGCCGATCCGGGAACGCTGGACAGCTATACGCTCATCGTCGATTGGGGCGATGGGACAGCGGCGGAGACCATCGCCTACGCCGCCGGAACGCGCGACTTCCAGCTGACGCATAATTATCGCGATCCGGGCTTCTGGACGATCTCGGCGCGCCTCGCCGACGATGATCTTGGCGTCGCCACCGCGACCACCGAGGCGCGGCTCACCGGCGTCGCTCTGCTCGACGGCGTGCTGCGCATCGCCGGAACGCCGCAGGACGACACGGTGATCGTGCGCAAGCCGCTGGAGCCCGTCGCCTATTGGAATTTCAACGAGACCAGCGGAACCGCCGTCGCCGACAGCGCCGGAACGCCGCAGAATGGAACGCTCTACACGGATCGCGCGCCGGATCGCGCCGACGCTGGCCCGTCTGCGGCTTTCGCGCCCTTCGGCGCGGCCAATTCGATCGAGTTCCACGACGACACTAAGGAATATGTCGCCGTCGCCGACGATCCGGTCTTCAATCTCGCGAGCGGCGCGGTGCAGCTCTGGTTCGACGCCAATGACACGGGTCGCGGCTGGTGCGACACGCAGGTCCTCTTCTCCAAGAACAAGAGCGGGACGGGCGCCGGCCAGCTGACCATCGGCGTCGATGAGGGGACCTTGTTCGCCGAGCTCGAGGGCGTCGATGCGACCGGGCGGCTCACCGTCTTCCGTGTGGAAGGCGGCGACAATGTCTCTTGCGGCGATTGGCATAATGTCGCCTTCACCTTCGGCGAAGCCGGCATGAAGCTCTATCTCGACGGCGCGCTCGTCGGCGAGAACGCCTATACGGGCGGATTGCAGGGCAATCATGAGGCGATCGTCATCGGCGGCTCCAACGCCGACAATCGCAACACGTCCGGCAATCTCTCCAAGCTGACGATCAGCGATTCCTTCTCCGGCCATATCGACGAGGTTTCCGTCTATGGCCGCCAGCTGAGCGATCAGCAGGTTCAGGATGTGATGCAGAAGGGCGCGCGCGGCGCCAATGATCCCAATGGCGCGACGATCGAGGTCTATGCGAGCTTCCTGCCGATCATCGGGCAGAATGTCATCAAGACGTTCAACGCCGCCGATGTGAAGTCCATCGTCATCGCCACGGGCGGAGGAAACGACATTGTGACTGTCGACGCGAGCGTCGATGCGCCGCTGACGGTGAAGGCCGGCGACGGCAATGACACGGTTCGGGCGGGCTCGGGGCCGTCGGTGCTGCTCGGCGGCCTCGGCGACGACACGCTGATCGGCGGCTCCGCCAATGACGTCATTCTCGGCGGCGACGGCGCCGATTACATCGTCGGCGGCGGCGGGAACGATCTCATCGACGGCGGCGACGGCATAGACACGGTCTCTATGCCGATCGTGCAGCCGACCGCTTATTGGTCCTTCGACAAGGTGGTGAATGGCGTCGTCGCCGACTCGGTCGGAACGCCGCAGAACGGGACCTTCTACGGCGCGTCGCTGCACGGATCGGACGACGGCGCGGCGACAGCGGACAATGTGTCCTATGACGCCGGCGCCAATGCGAGCTTCAATGGCGATGCGCGCCGATATGTGGTCGTCGCCGACGATGCGGCGCTCCATTCGGCGAATGGGACGATCGCCTTCCTGTTCGACGCCGGCGAGGACGGACGCAGAAGCGATCAGGTGCTGTTCGCGAAGGACGGCTATGGCAATAATGCGGGCGATCTCACCATCGGAATCGCCGATGGCCGCGTCTATGCGCGGCTCGAGACCGGAACGACGTCCTATACGGTGACGAGCTGCGACGACATCGGCTGCGGCTGGAGGCAGCTGGCCTTCAGCTTCGGCGCCGATGGCATGAAGCTCTATCTCGATGGCGCGCTCGTCGACGCCAATTCCTACAGCGGCGGCCTCGTGAACAATCACCAGGCGATCGTGATCGGCGCCTCGGACGAAACCAACAAGAGTCAGAGCGGCGATCTCTCCAAGCTGACGATCAGCAAGGCGTTCCGCGGCTCCATCGATGAGGTGGCGGTGTTCGGCCAGGCGCTGAACGGCGATCAGATCCGCCGTCTCACAGTGTCCGGCCCGCGGCTGGCGAGCGCCGGCCCCGGCCTTACCGGCGCGCTGTCGGATTATCAGCTGTCCTTCGTCGGCGGCGCGCTGCAGGTGGCGGATACCCGTCCGGCGCTGCCGCAAGGCGTCGCCTATTGGTCGCTCAATGAGGCGCGTGGTTCTACGACATTGGCGGACAGCGCCGGCGTCGCCCAGAACGCCACTTTCGTGACGAAGCTCGCCAATGATCTCGGCAACGCCGGCCCCTCCGCCAGCGTGGCGCCCTTCGGGGCCGGGACCTCGGCGGCCTTCCACAAGGATCCGCGCGGCTATATAGCGGTCGCCAATTCCGACGATTTCGCGCTCGACAATGGCGCGATCCAGCTCTGGTTCGACGCGAGCGGAACGTCGGGAACGCAGACCTTGTTCTCGAAGGACGGCCAGCGCGCCGAGGACGGGCTCACCATCAGCCTCGTCGGGCAGCGTCTCGAGGCGTCGCTCGACGGACATGTCGTCGATACGCTCAATATCGTGTCGGCCGGCTCGTGGAACCAGCTCGCCTTCACCTTCGGCCAAGGCGGGATGAAGCTCTATCTCAATGGCGTGCTCGTCGGCGAGGATTCCTATTCCGGCGGCATCGCCGGCAATCATGAGGCGATCGTGATCGGCGGCTCCAATGCGAGCAATGCCGACGCCTCGGGCGATCTCGCCAAGCAGCGCGTCGCCAACGCCTTCGGCGGGCTCATCGACGAGGTGGCGATCTTCAGCGGCTCCGTCGATCAGGCCTTCGTGCGCCGGCTGATGAAGGAGGGCGCGCAAAAGCTGATCGCCGAAGGGGCCGCCGGTCCCACTATCGACGGCACGGACCAGCTCGAAGGCGTCGAGCGTCTCGTCTTCGGCGATGGAACGTCGGCCTATGTGCTCGGCGGCGCCAACCCTTCGACGCTGAGCGCGGCGGATGTGCAGGCGCTCGCCGGCAATGGCCAGCTCGTCGTGCTCGGCGACGGCGCCCAGCCGCTGCATCTCTCCGGCGCCTGGGGCGATATCGGCCAGCGCGCCATCGGCAATGTCGTCTACGACGTCTACCATAGCAATGGCGCGCAGCTGCTGGTGCAGTCCGGCGTGCAGGTGACGGCCGATCAGCAATTGCTGACGCCGATCGCCTATTGGACCTTCGATGGCGCCGGCTCCACTGTCGCGGACAGCGCCGGCGCCGCGCAGAACGGCGTGTTCTACGCCAATGGCCAGCCCGATCGCGACGACGCCGGCCCATCGACGACGATCGCGCCCTTCGGCGCGGGAACGTCGGCGGATTTCCACGACTCGAGCCGCGAATATGTGGCCGTCGCCAATGATCCGGCCTTCGCTGTCGCCAATGGCGCGATCACGCTTTGGTTCGACGCGCGCTCGACCTTCGGACAGCAGACGCTGTTCGCCAAGGACGGCGCCGGCCTCGGCGGCGGATTGACGATCGGCCTCGACGGCAATCATCTCGTCGTGCAAATGGAAGGGCCGAGTGGCGTCTACTCGATCCGCTCGTCGGCGACGGTCGCCGCCGGCTCGTGGCGCAATGTCGCTTTCACCTTCGGCGTCGGCGGCATGAAGCTCTATCTCGATGGCGCGCTCGTCGGCTCCAACGCCTACGCCGGCGGTCTGACCGCGAACCAGTCCGCGATCGTGATCGGCGGCTCCGACGAAACCGCTGTCGGCGGGGCGAGCGATCTCTCCAAGCTGAAGATCACCAAGTCCTTCGATGGCCATATCGATGAGGTCGCCTTCTTCGGGCAGACGCTCTCCGCCAATCAAATCCAGCAGGCCGCCGTCGCCGGCGCCTTCGGAGTGGCGAGCACGGATGTTCCGATCCAGTTCGTTCCGCCGCCGACGCCTGCGCCGGCTCCCCATTGCGCCGATCTCGACGATTGGCTGTGGGCCGAAGCCGAGCACAAGCGCGATCACACCGATCACGGCGGCCATTCGCTGCCGGGCGATGGCTGGCGCTTCGAATGGTAGCGGCGTGGAAGGCGCGCGCGGCGTTGTAATATGTTCGTCATAGAATGATGCGAAGCGTGGCCTGCGCTTTAGATTCTTGAAGTAGAGCGTGCTCGTTTTTCAAAACGGAGTGTGGTTATGGATCAGGTCGAGTCGAATGTGCAGCCCGCCGCCGATATTGCAGACGGCGCCCGTCAGTCGGCGGTGCTCTGGGACGATCGCAACATGGTCACGCATTTCGCCAATGTCGTGAACATTCAGAGCACGCTCGAGCAGGTGGATCTGTTCTTCGGCACCAATAAGACCTGGAACATCGGCAACGAACGTCAGGTGCATGTCGAATTGACCGATCGCGTCATTCTCAGCCCTCATGCGGCCAAGCGCCTCAGCGTCGCGCTGGCCGGCGTTCTCAAGGAATATGAGAGTCGTCACGGCGCGTTGAAAATCGACGGGCGCTGAGCGCGCCGCACCTTTGGCGCGGTGGTGACGCGTGACAATGCTCGCGAGCACAGAGGGGGTCGGCGGCCCGCGGCCCCCTGAAAGAGCGCGGCTGCTCGACGAGGAGCGCGTCTCCGTCCTCGAGCAGGCGCTCTGGAAGCGCCTGGACGACGCCGCCGATCTCGACGCTGTTCTCGCCGCATGGCTGGCGCTGCAATGCGGAATGATCTCCTTTGCGATCTGCGGCGCGATCGCTCTGCGGGGCCATAGCGGCAATCGAAAAATCGCCTCATGGCCGGAAGGCGTCGACGCCGTCTCGCGCCTTCATTCGACGATCGACCTCGCTGTCACGCAGCGGCGCGGCGTGGTGAGCAAGCCCGCCCTCGACTCCGGCGCGCCATCGCCGGTCGCGCAAATCGCCTATCCCATCATCATCGACGACAAAATTCTCGGCGCCGCGGCCATCGAGATTCAAGGCGATGGCTCGGCGCAAGCGCGGCTCGCGGCGCGGCAGCTGCAATGGGGCGTCGCGCGGGTCCGCGAGCGTCTGCGCATGGACGCCGCCGCCGAATCGACGCAGCGTCTGCGCCGCGTGACCGGCGTTCTCGACATGCTCGCCTTGGCGCTCGAGGAGGAGGGCTTCGCGCCCGCCTGTCGCGCCTGCGTCACCGAGCTCGCGTCGCTCCATGCCTGCGAGCGCGTGAGCATCGGCTTCGCGCAAGAATCGGGCGTGCGCGTCGCCGCGATCTCCCACAGCGCGCATTTCGGAAAAGACCTCAATCTCGTTCGGCTCTTGAACGGCGCGATGAATGAGGCGGTCGATCAGCACGCAATCGTCCTCTATCCGTCGCGCCCGGAAGATTCGACGATCGTCCGCGCGCATGGCGAATTGGCCGAGGCGCATGGCTGCGCCGCCATTCTGACGACGCCCATGTTCGCTAAGGATCAGTTTGTCGGGGCCTTGACCTTCGAGCGCGGCAAGGACCGGCCGTTCGAGCAGGAGGAGATCGCGTTTCTCGAATGTCTCGCCTCCGCTCTCGGTCCCGTGCTCGACATTCGCCGCCGCGATGATCGCTGGCTGATCCTCAAGGCGTGGGAGTCGCTTCGCGCGCAGGCGCATGATCTCGTCGGGCCGGGCCATGTCGGACGCAAGCTCGCAGCGCTCGCGCTGGTTGCCTCGAGCCTGCTGCTCTCTCTCGTGACCGACGTCTATCGCGTGAGCGCCAACGCCGTGATCGAGGGCCGGGTACAGCGCGCGATCGTCGCGCCATTCAACGGATTCATCAAGGACGCGCATGTGCGCGCCGGCGACGAGGTGCGCAGCGGAGATCTGCTGGCGACTCTCGACGATCGTGAATTCGCGCTCGAGCGCTTGCGCTGGGTCACGGAGAGACAGAAGAAGCAATATGAGTTCGAGCGCGCCGGCGGCGCGCGCAATCGCGCCGACGCGCGCGTGCTCGGCGCCGAGATGCAGGAGTCGGAGGCGCAGATCAAGCTCGCGGACGAGCAGCTCGCGCGAACGAAATTGCAGGCGCCTTTCGACGGCCTCGTCGTCTCCGGCGATCTCAGCCAGTCCATCGGCGCCGCCGTCCAGCGCGGGCAGCTCCTGTTCGAGATTGCGCCGCTCGACGATTGGCGGGTCGTTTTGGATGTCGACGAATCGCAGGTCAATGAGATTGTGAACGGAGCGGGCGGCGAATTGCTGATCGCCGCGCTCCCGAACGAGACCTTCCCGCTCACGGTTGAAAAAATCACGCCTGTGGCGAAGGCCGATGAAGGCGCGAATACGTTCCGCATCGAGGCCGCGCTGCGGGCGAGCTCGCCGAAGCTGCGGCCCGGCATGAAAGGCGTCGGAAAAGTGGATGCGGGCCGCAGACGCATCGGCTGGATCTGGACCCGATCGCTGGTCGATTGGCTGAAGGTCTGGTCCTGGCGATGGCTGGCTTAGGAGCGCCCAATGGTCGCGCCGCTGCGCAGCTCGTCCTGGTATCGCGTCGCCGATCTCAAGCCGCGATTGCGCGCGCATGCGCGCATCTATCGCCAGCGGCATAGGGGCCAGCTGTGGTATGTTCTGCAGGATCGGCAGAATGGCCAATTTCATCGCCTCTCGCCCTTGGCGCATCATATCGTCTGCCTCATGGACGGTCGCCGCACCATCGACCAGATTTGGGAGATGATGGGCGAGCGCTATGGCGACGATCAGCCGACGCAGGATGAGACCATTCGTCTTCTCGCCCAGGTCCACGCCGCGGATCTGCTGATCGGCGACGTTCCGCCGGACATGGACGAATTGGCGCATCGAGCCGATCGGCACAGTCGTCGAAGCTTCGTGCAGAACATTCGCAATCCGCTGGCGATCCGTATTCCGCTGATCGATCCCGAGCGCTTCCTCGCTGCGGCGGCGCCGCTCGGCAGAGTCTTGTTCAGCTGGTGGGGCTTCGGCTTCTGGCTCGCGACGATCGCCATCGGGCTCGCGCTCGCCGGCGTGAGCTGGACCGCGCTCACCCATAATGTCGCCGATCGCGTTCTCTCCGCGGAGAATATCGTTCTTCTGCTGCTGGTCTATCCGCTCGTCAAGGCGCTGCATGAGATCGGCCACGGCATGGCGACGGCGCGCTGGGGCGGCGAGGTCCATGAGCTCGGCGTCATGCTGCTCGTGCTGATGCCGGTCCCTTATGTCGACGCTTCCGCCTCGGCCGCTTTTCAGGAGAAGCGGCGCCGCATCATCGTCGGCGCGGCGGGGATCATGGTCGAAATGTTCCTCGCCGCAGTGGCGATGATGGTCTGGGCGCTCGTCGAGAAAGGATTCGTGCGCGCGGCGGCCTTCGACGTCATGCTGATCGGCAGCGCCTCGACATTGCTCGTCAACGGCAATCCGCTGCTCCGTTTCGACGGCTATTATATTCTCGCCGATCTGATCGAGATTCCCAATCTCGGCGCGCGCGCCAACGCCTATGCGCTCTATCTTCTGCAGCGTCACATCTTCGGCCTCGCGCATATCGCCTCGCCGGCGACGGCGCCCGGCGAGGCGCGCTGGCTTCTCGCCTATGCGGCCGCGTCCTTCGTCTACCGAATGACCGTGACCTTCGGCATAGCTCTGTTCATCGGCTCGCGCTTCTTCATTCTCGGCATTCTGCTCGCGCTCTGGGGGCTCACAACCGGCGTCGCGCTGCCGCTCGCGAAAGGCTTCGGCCGGCTCCTCGCCGATCCGCAGCTGCGAAGCGTGCGTGGACGGGCGCTTCTCGCCTGCGGCCTCGGGACAGCGGCGCTCGTCATCCTCGCCGCTGTGATTCCCGCTCCTTATGCGACCATGGCGCAGGGCGTCGTCGTCGCGCCGGAGAAGTCCACGCTTCGCGTGCGCACAGACGGAGAAGTGATCGACGCGCTCGTCGCCGAGGATCGCCCTGTCGAAGCCGGAACGCGCGTCGCGACATTGGCGGACCCGATCCTCGCCGGCGAGACCGCGGTGCTGGAGGCGCAGACGGAGGCCTATCGCCTGCGGCTCGAGGCCGTCGCCAGCTCCGATCTCGTGCAGGCCAATATTTTCCGCGAGGAGCTGCGTCGTCTCGAAGGCGCCTTGACGCTGAACCGAGGGCGCATGGCCGATCTCGAGATCATCGCCGAGAATTCCGGCCGCCTCATCCTGCCGCGCGCTGCGGACCTTCCCGGAAAATTTTTAAAGAAGGGCGATCTGCTCGGCTATGTCATCGCGGAAGGCGACCCGGTGGTGCGCGTCGTGGTTCCGCAATCGGATATCGATCTCGTGCGCAGCCGCACGATGAAGGTGGATGTCCGCTTCGTCGATCGCGTCGATCGCGTGATCCCCGCCGTCGTCGCGCGCCAGGCGCCGGCGGCTCTGGACGAATTGCCGAGCCTCGCGCTCAGCAAGCGCGGCGGCGGCGACATTGCGATCGATCCGACCAAGACCGATGCGCCGCGCGCGCTCGAAACGCAGTTTCACCTCGACCTTCATGTCCCGCCGCAAGAGGCGCGGATGAACATAGGCGAGCGCGTTTATGTGCGCTTCGATCACGGCGCCGAGCCGGTCGCTGGGCGCATCTGGCGCGCTGCGCGCCAATTGCTGCTGAGACAGTTCGGTGTCTGAGGCGTCCGCGCCGGCGCGCGCTCCCCTGCCGCGTCCGCGGATCTATCCCGAGCGCCGCTGGCCGCGATCGGGTGCGCTGGAACGCGCGGCGGAAGCGGCGGCGGCGCGCTTTGCGCCGGCGATCGGCTGGTTCGCCGGGCGCGGCGCCGGCGGCGTCGTGGAGCGCGTCGCCGCGCATGAGGCGGAGCTGCGCGCGCTCTCCGACGTGGAGCTGCGCCTGCGCGGCCGAGCGCTGCGTGAATCGCTGTATCGCTGTCGCGCGCGCGACCCGAAGGCGATCGCGGAAGCATTCGCGGTGATCCGCGAGGCGTCGGACCGCGTGCTGGGAATGCGTCACTTCGACGTGCAGCTGATCGGCGGCGATATTCTCCTTTGCGGAATGATCGCCGAGATGGACACCGGCGAAGGCAAGACGCTCACGGCGACATTGGCGGCCGCGACCGCGGCGCTGGCGGGACTCCCGACCCATGTCGTCACGGTGAACGACTATCTCGCGCGTCGCGACGCCGATCTGATGCGGCCGCTCTATGAATTTCTCGGATTGCGCGTCGGCGTCGTCACGCAGGAGATGGCGCCCGAGCAAAAAGCGGCGGCCTACGCCTGCGACATCGCCTATTGCACGAACAAGACCCTCGCCTTCGATTATTTGCGGGACCGCTTGGCGCTCGGGCGGCGGAGCGGCGATCTCCGGCACAAGCTCGCGCGGCTCGCGGCGCCGGCGGCGCCGGAGCGTGATCTCCTGCTGCGGGGCCTTCACTTCGCCATCGTCGACGAGGCGGACAGCATACTCGTCGACGAGGCGCGCACGCCGCTCATTCTCTCGCGCGAGCTGCAATCGACCTCCGAGCGCGAGGAGTTCGCTCATGCGCTGGCGCTCGCCGAGCGGATGAGCGAAGGACGCGATTTCGCGATCCGCTTCGACGAGCGTCGGGTCGAGCTGACCGCGAGCGGCCGCGCTCTGCTCGCCGAATTGGCGCAGCCGCTCGGAAGCCGTTGGCGCATGACGGCGCAACGCGAGGAATGGGCGGTTCAGGCGATCACGGCGCTGCGCCTCTTCCATCGCGACGAGCATTACATCGTGCGCGGCGGGAAGGTGGAGATCGTCGACGAGCATACCGGCCGCGTCATGGCCGATCGCTTTTGGAGCGACGGGCTCCATCAGATGATCGAGGTCAAGGAAGGCTGCGCGATCTCGGGCGTGCGGGCGACGATCGCGCGAATGACCTATCAGCGCTTTTTTCGACGCTATCAGCGGCTCGCCGGCATGACGGGCACGGCCGCGGAGGTCGCGGGCGAGCTGTGGAGCGTCTATCGCCTCGCCGTCGCGCGCGTGCCGACCAACCGGCCCTCGCGACGCGAGCTGCGAGCCGATCGCATCTTCGCCACGGAGGCGGAGAAATGGCGCGCGGTCGCGGAGACGGTCGCGGAGCATCATCGGCGGGGCGCGCCCGTGCTGCTCGGCGCGAGATCGGTCGCCACATCGCGCAGAGCGAGCGAGGCGCTCGCCGCGGCGGGCTTGCCGCATGTCGTTCTCAACGCCGCGCAGGACGCGGCCGAGGCGGAGATCGTGGCCGGCGCGGGGCGACGCGGCCGCATCACCGTCGCGACGAACATGGCGGGCCGTGGGACCGACATAAAGCTCGACGACGATGTGAACGAATTGGGCGGATTGCACGTCATCATGTCGGAGCTTCACGATGCGCGCAGAATCGATCGCCAACTCGCCGGACGCTGCGCGCGACAAGGACAGCGCGGCTGCTTTCAAGCGATCTTGTCGCTCGAGGACGCTCTGACGGACACCAACGCTTTACACCTCGAACGGTACCTAATGTACGTAATGATTCGAGCCGGCCGGTCATGGCCTGCGCGTTTGGCTCTTCGTACAGCGCAACGTCGCGCGGAGCGGCTTCATGCTCATATGCGTCGCGAATTATTGGACAGAGACGAGACTCTCGATCATGCGCTCGCCTTCACAGGAAAATCGGAATAGCCGCGCGATTGCGGCAGTCGTCGTCGCGGCGGCTCTCACGGCATGCGGCGCGGCGCGCGCCGACGGCCGTCGGTTCGATTGCGTCATCGATCCGACGATGACCGTCAAGCTCGGCAGCCCGACGGCGGGGCTCGTTTCCGAGGTGCTCGTCGAACGCGGAGACGTCGTCGCCGCCGGCCAAGTGGTGGCCCGGCTCGAATCGAGCGTCGAGGCCGCGACGCTCGAATTGAACAAAGCCCGCGCCGCGAGCGCAGCGCGCGTCGAGGCTCAGGCCGCGCGGCTGACGCTCAGCCGGGCGCGCATGGGTCGCGCGCGAGAGCTGCTCGCGCGCAACAGCGTCACGCGCGACAAATTCGACGAGCAGAGAGCGGATATGCGCGTCGCGGAAGAAGATCTGGCGCGCGAGAAGGTGGAATTGCGGCTCGCCGAGCTCGAGGTGGAGCGCTCGCGCGCCGTGCTCGAGCAAAGGACCATTCGCAGCCCCATTGCGGGAGTGATCGCCGAGCGCAAGCTGTCGCCGGGAGAGTTCGTCCATCAGGACACTTTCATCATGAGCGTCGTGCATCTCGATCCGCTGCATGTCGAGGCGTTTCTCCCGGTCGCCATGTATCCGAAGATCGAGATCGGCGAGACCATCATGGTCGCGCCGGACGAGCCTATCGGCGGGAGCCACGCCGCGACGGTCTCGGTGATCGATCGCGTCTTCGATCCGGCGAGCGCGACATTCGGCGTGCGCCTTCTATTGCCGAACCCGGACAATCGCCTGCCGGGCGGCCAACGCTGCAAGCTCGAATTCGACGAAGCGGCGCGTGAGAGGGATGCGAAATGACCGCAGCGCGAGCGCATCGGATGGCGACGCCATGAAGAACGATCTCGCCGATCGTCGCCGCGCGCGGGTCCTTTGCGCCTTGGTGTCATGCGTCTTGACGCTCGCGGCGCAAGACAGTCGCGCGGAGACGTTGAAGAGCGCCTTGGCCGCGGCTTACGCCAATAATCCCGATCTCGAGGAGCAGCGCGCCGTCGTGCGGGTTCGCGACGAGGATGTGTCCAAGGCGGCGGCGGGACATCGGCCGAAGGCCAATGCGTCTTTCAGCGCCGGTCCGCAAAAGTCGAGCGTGCGTCAGCCGGGGGGCCGCGATCAGCTTCGCAATCGCCTCTACACAAATGATGAGAATTTCGGGCATCCGCGTAGCGGCTCGCTGAATCTGTCGCTGACCGTGTTCGATGGCTGGCGTTCCGATAATTCCACGCGTCAGGCGGAGTCCGGCGTGCTCGCCGCGCGCGCGACTCTGCTGGCCGCGGAGCAGGAAGTGCTGCTGCATGCGGCGACCGTCTATATGGACGTGCTGCGCGACACCGCCGCGCTCGGCCTGCGCAAGCACAATCGGGCTGTTCTGATGGAGCAGCTGCGCGTGGCGCGCGATCGGGCCGAAATGGGAATGGCGACGATCGCCGATGTCGCGCAGGCGGAGGCGGCGCTGGCGCAAGCCGAATCCGATCATGTGGCCGCGCGGGAATCGCTGCGCGCCAGCATCGTCGAATATAGGGAGGTGATTGGCCGCGCGCCCGACCGGCTCGAGCCGGCGAAAGGCTGCGAGCGCGATCTGCCGGCGACAGCCGAGCGCGCTGTCGAGCAGGCCGTCGCCTTGCATCCGCAGGTGATCTCGTCTCTTCATCAAGTGGATGTCGCGTCATTGGCGGTGAAGGTCGCCGAGGGCGCGCTCATGCCGTCGCTCTCCGTGGGCGGCCAAGTCTTCCAGCAATATGATTCTTATCTCGGCTATCCCGGCACGCGGCAGTTTTCCGCGCAGGTGACGGGAACGCTCAACGTGCCATTATATGATGGCGGCGCCGAATATTCCGCGGTGCGTCAAGCCAAGCAGCAGCTCGGTCAGGCGCAGGCGCATGTCTCGGCGCAGCGCAGCGTCGTTCGCGCCAAGCTCGCCGCGAGCTACAGCCGGCTGGCGACCGCCAATGCGGCGCTGCATTATGGCGGAACGGTGGTGCGCTCCTCGGAGCGGGCTCTCCGGCAAATTCGCAACGAGGCGGAATTCGGCCAGAGAACGTTTCTCGATGTGCTGAATGCGCAGCAGGCGCTGTTCGACGCGCGCGTGAAGATGGTCTCGGCGCAGCATGATCGCGTCGTCGCCGCCTGCGCCGTTCTCGCAGGCGTCGGCGGCTTGTCCGCCGAGAGCTTGGATCTCGATGTCGAGCGATATGATCCGGCGAAAAATCTGGAGCAGATACGCGAGCTCTGGATCGGGCTGGAAACCCCTTAGAGCGTTTCACATTTTGACGGAAGCGTATCCGGCGTTTGCAAGATAGTTGGCGTATTCGCCGGGCTCGATCGCTTCGACGAGGCTGCCGATGTGACGCCAGGTGTCGTCGATCATTCGCTTCTGGGCCTGCCACATCCAGTGCTCGATCTTGGCGAAGGCCTGCTCGATCGGGTTGAGATCGGGCGAAGTGACCGTGGGGAGTGAAACCGCGTAGGCGCACGCCTTTGGCCCCCCAGCCGCGCAGCGGCGCCATGTTTGTCTTGATCCAGGTCTCGTCGATGCAGACGAGGCGCTGCGGGTCGAGGCGTTGCTGCCATGATCGCCAGCGTCGACGCCTGCGAGCGATGTCGTCACGCGCCTGCTCGAGGGCGAACAGCGTTTTTTTGAACGAGAGGCCTTCCCGGCGCAGAAACATCACACGGCGTTGTGAGAGACCTTCACGCCATGCGCGGTGAGCTCGTCTTTCAATCCGTGCAATGTCAGATGCGGCGTCTGCATGATCCGTTCGAGAATGAAGGCTCGATGCGGCTCCAGGGTCGGCTTGCGACGCCCACCGATCTTGGCCGGAGCCACCGAACCCGTCGATCGAAGACGCTGCGACCATTTCACGACAGATGACGCCGCTACGCCGAAACGCTGCGCAACAGAACGGCAACTCTCGCCGGCCGCCGAAGCGGCGACGACGCGCTCGCGAAGATCATTGGAGAGAGGTCGAACCATAGATGCCGGCCTCCGCCCAGCCGGCATCTTGAACGTATGGCCCGCCCGTCTGCAAGGGTGGCTTTCATCTGGCTCTGATCAGTCTGCTTCAACGTATCCGGTCTCGGGCTGTTGACCCGGCCAAGATGGATATCCGCACGGCTCGATCCTCATAATCACACCGGCCTTTTTGGCCGTTCGATAGTCCAGGTTTTCAAGGCGCCGTTCGACTGTCACGCCATCTTCTGTCACCTTACGCAGACCTCTATGACCCGAGCGCCCTTGATGAGCGCGGGTCGGGCTATTCCTTTAGGCTGCCATTGCTTCGAACTGGGGGATCGTAGTTGCCCCCGTGCGCCAGCACCGCCCACGCGATCCGCGCCAGCTTGTTCGCCAAGGCCACGATGACGACGTTCTTGTGCGCTCGTTCCAAAAGGCCGCGCGCCCACCGACCCAGCGGTGTCTCGCGCTCGATGAGGTAAGGCAACGCCGCCGGGGCGCCATGGATCAGATTCTTACGCAAGTAGCGATTGCCGCGTTTGCTGATGCCGAGCAGGCGCGGTTTTCCACCGGTCGTCATTTGCCGTGGAACCAGGCCCAGCCATGCCGCCATATCGCGCCCGCGTTCGAATGCTTTTGCGTCGCCGACGGCCGCCACCAGCGCCGTCGCGTTGATCGTTCCGATCCCGGGTATCGAGATCAAGCGTCGCGGATTGATCCTGGCTCTTCACCGGCACGAAACCCTTTGTCGGCCGCGTGGCGACTTCCGCGATCGCCTCAGTGTCGAGATCGTCGTTCTTCTGTGACGTCGGGACGAACCTATTCCGGCGACATCAGTCTTACCTCGTGGCCCCGCGCCGTGAACAACCGACCGAGATGATGAGCGCCGCAACATGCTTCCATCGCGACAATGCAACGACCAAGCCCACTGAAAAATTTTTCCAGCGAATCGCGCCGCATTCGTCGCCTCAAAACAACTCGCCCCGCAGCATCCAAACCCGCGAGGCTGCATGAGTTCTTGCCAAGATCGATGCCGACAATCACGATATCCATGGGTCCGCTCGTCTCTCTTCATACCAACGGCGATCTTACCCGATCGTCGCGAGAAGGGCGGGCCATCCCATAATCACAATCCCTTCAAATTGGGAATCGGTCGCGATTCCAAAAACACGTGAAGCGCTTTAACAGGTCGAAAAACAACCAGCTGGGATTCGCGCAATTAAGGGCGTCGCGATAGAAGGCGAGCCGAGCCCCGGTCGATCCGACGACTATGAGAAAGCCTGCCGTGACGAGGCCGACCCAGCAATGCAGTAGAATCCAGACGCGACGGGAGTCGCGCTCAAGAGCGCTCGGGCGAGGGGAGGGATTTTTCAGTGAGAAGCCCTGCGCAGCTAAACGAGCCATGGCTCAGGACTCGGCGCGAAGCGACAGAGTGAACGACCTCGGCGCGCCTGGGTAGATTGCGTAGCGCCCGAAAGTCGTGCCCTCGAAATATCGCGCATCGAACAGATTGTTCACGTTGAGCTGGATAGTCGTTTTCGGATAGGGCGCCAGGAGAGGCAATTTATACGATGCGAAAGTGTCGACTCGCGCATAGCCCGGCACAGTGAAATCGTTTGCATTGTCGCCCGGGCGCTCGTCGACCGCGATGACGCCGCCGCCGAGGGTCAAACCGCTCAATTGCTCGAGCCCGGAATATTTGACCCAGATGGAGCCTTGGTTCAGGGGGCTCCACTCTCCGCAATCGCCAAGAAGCGCCAGATCCGGGAATGTCGACTTTCGGCGTAACGGGACGTTGGCATGCGGGAGGAATGGGTCTCCTCCGGGTCAGAATTACACCTTCGCCGTTTCGAGCGAGGCGGTTGCCCCGTCCTGGACCAAGCGACTGTCCTCCTTCCTCGGATTTCGCGGACTCTTTGCAGCGTCGGATATCCTGCTGCCCGGTTGAAAGTCTCGTGGCCCGTCTTGCTTCCGGATGACGGCCGGCGGACCCATCGCGCGCGGCCGCGATTGAGGCCGAAAGCGACGAGCAGCGCCAATCGCGCCGAAAAACGGCGCTGCGACTTGAGCCTTGTGCTTCTCGCTTTCTGAATCGAAAGTAGACAGCCGACAATGCAACTCGGCATAGGCTTTCACCGAGTGAGGCAAGAACTTACCGTGCACGAAACTCCGACAGCGCCGCAACCGGCACGAAATTGTAATCAGCGAAGATCGCCTGCGCGTTGGGCGTCATGAGATACAGCGCGAAGCGCGCGGCCGCAGCCTGCCGCTCAGGAGATTTGTCGCGCAGCAACGCCAGGGCGTAATCGGCGCGCACGGCCAACGCTTCCGGGACGGGAACGGTGACGACTTCAGGGTCGGGACGAGTCTCCCGCCGGCTGCAATAGCCGATGAAAAGGTCGACCGTTCCATCGAGAAGGAATTTCTTTGTCGGCGCGGGTTCGCTCTGTGGGACATTCGCGTTGGTCTGCGCCGGCGCCGGCGCGGGAGGGGCGCCACCCACGAGCGCGCGCGCTTTTTCGCGGAGTATCTGCTCGGCGCCCCGACGCACGGTCTCGGCTTTGGCGAATAGAGCCATTGCGTAATCGCCGCCCGGATCGGCCTTCGGAGTCGATGTGCCGATTTTCGTCGCGGGATCGAGCATATAGTCCAGAAGCTGGGCCTTCGTCAGCGGATGATCGGCGCGCGCCGTGGCGCAGAGCGAGTTGCGGATGAAAACGACAGGCGACGCCGCCTTGCCCTCTGCGGCGAGACGCTGTGGGTGCTGCCGATCGGCGGAGAGGAAAAGATCGGCTTCGTTGCCTTTTTCTATGCCTTCGCGCAGCAGGCCCGAAGGGCCGAAGACCATGGCGATCGTCTCGCCCGTCTCCTGCTGGTAGCGGGCGGCGATGGCGCGCAATGCGCCGCCGAGGCTGCCCGCCGCATGAATGTGGATCGGCGTCCCGCCGGGCGCCTCCTCCGCCGCGCATGGCGCGAGCGGCAGAACGAGCAGTGACAGAATGACGAAACGCCGGATGGATGAGACCGGCATGGTCAGAGCTCCATCTGCATGGAAAGACGCAAGCTTCGCGGCGCGCCGAGCGTGCCCGTGCCGAAGTCCGTGCTGTTGTAGCCGTTTTGGCCGGTCGGTGCGACATTCGCCCAATAATGGGCGTTGGCGATATTGTAGACATTGAGCCGCCATGTCACCGCTCGGTCGAGCACGCGTGTGCTGTAGCGCAAACCGAGATCGGCGACGGCATATCCATCGACATAGGTCGTGGTCGCGTAATTGCCGGGACGGCTGCTGGCGAAATTGATATTGGCGTTGGCGGCGAGGCCCGGAACGAACGGGATCTGATAATCCATCAAAATGTTGAACGCGACATGAGACAGGCCGAGTATCTGCTTGTCGTTCGTCAGCGCCGAGCCGGTGTCATACAGCCTCGGATTCAGCAGCGACAAGCCCGCGAAGATGGTGAGATCGTCGGTCGCCTTTCCAGACGCCGTCAGCTCGACTCCGCGATTGATCTGCTTTCCGTTGACGCCATAAACATTGTTGACCGTATAGGCGTAGGGCCGTTCGATCTGGAACAGGGCCGCTCGCAGATCGACGCTGTCGAGATCGATCTTATAGCCGAGCTCCCATTGTCTGGCGCGGTAAGGCGCGAGGATGGCGCCGGCGTTGGCGACGCCATTGGGCGCGGTGTCGCCCTGCTGGAGGCTTTCTGAATAGGTGGCATAGGCGGTCTGATTGCGCGTCGGCTTGAACATCAAGCTCGCCGTCGGGCTCACGCCGCTCGTGTCGTAGGTGCTGGTCGTCACCCCGGCGGCATTCAGGTTTCGCGCGTGAATCCAGCTCTGCGACAGAGCGAATTGCGCCGACCATAGCTCGTTGAGGCCGATGACGTCGCCGATGGTGATCGAATGCTGAGAGGTCTCGACCGACAAAAAGCGGTTCTTGAAGTCGGGAAAGGAGCGCGCGGCGAATAGAGCGGGATTGGCGAGACTTGCGCTGCCGAGCGTGATCGGGCCGAGAACATAGGGGCGATAGCGGTCCCAAAAGAAGCCATTCTCGGCGATGACGAAATCATGCGAGAGAGGGCCCGTGAGGAAGCGGCCATTGATGGCGGCCTGATTGCTGAGCAGAGTGTCCAAGGAAAATGTGGTTGTCGCGGCTGTTGTCGTGTAGCTTCCGAGATTGTCGGTCAAAGTGTTGGTTGGAACAGTCGAAGCGCGATCGTTGGATTGACGCAGCAGCCCCAATGTCAGGCGCCAGTTCTGATCGAAGTCGTGACGCAGCTTGCCGCTGAAGATCGCCGTCTGATTGTCGTCACCGCCGAAAGGCTGGCCATAGCCTGGACGAGTCGGATCGGGCGCCGTGGGAAAAATCGTGGCGTTGCGGCCGAGCGCGAATGTGCCGGGCAGATTCTTCGTCACAAAATTGTAGAAGCTGGCGTTGGTTTCGAGAACAGTGCTGGGCGACGCATGAATGTCGAAAGCAACGCTCGCCAGCTGCCGCTTCGACTGGCTACCATCGACATAGGTCTCGCCATTCTGCTCGAGCAGATTCACCCGGTAGCCGAAACGGCGCTCGTCGTCGAGAAAGCCTCCGAGATCGGCATGACCGAGCCAGGCGCTCTGCGACAGATAGGAAAAAGTGACTTCACGCAACGGCTTTTCGGTCGGCCGCTTGAGCACATAGTTGAATGTGCCCGCTGGATTGGATGGACCATAGATCGCGCTCGACAAGCCGTTGAGCACTTCGATTCGCTCGAACTGCTCCAGCGGATAATCCGTCGTCGCCGCGATATTCAACCCGTCGATGCGTGTGTTCTGCACCACGCCCGCTTGCATGCCGCGCGTCTGCGGACGAATGTTTTCGCCTTGCACCGAAGGAATGAGCCGAAAGGCCTCGCGCAGACTGAGCAATTGCTGATTCTTCATGAGATCGGCGGGCACGACGTCGATCGAAAACGGCGTATCGACGAGGGCCCGGTCGCCGAACGGCCCTACATAGGCCGCCTTCACGCGATAACCGCCCTCCACAGTAGCGGCGTCCGTCGCCGCGCCGACGCCAGCGGCGATGTCGACGGCCGGAAGCTCGGTCGGCGCATCCTGCGCGCGGGCCACCGAGATCGAAAGCGCGGCAACGCTGACATGGGCGATCAAAACTCGGAGCGCGCCGCGCCGTACATGGTTCCTCAAAAGGAGCGCCTTCGTCCTTTGTCGAGCGCCCTGCGGGAGGCCCTCGATAGACATGGCGGTTGAAGCTTCCATCCGCATACGCTCCTTATTGTCTGCGAGACCTTCGATTCGGTCTACAGCGCATAAGAAGTCCGGTAGTTATGTATTTCAAATACATAAAAAATGCAGCCTGACGAAATTTTGAGCATCGATAGATGAGGCCAGCGTCTTGCAGCCGGCGCTCGATTTCCACCGAAATGACCTCATCCTTCGCGGCGCGATCATCGGCAATGCGGCTCGAGTGGCTTGTGCCAGGAATGAACCTGCGAACGCGGGGTCGCTGGTCGGATTGACGAGAGTGAGGCTAGTGAATGCCGGAAGACCTAAACGAAGCGGGACGCGGGTGAATTCGCTCTCACGTGGCATGAAAGCGCGTCGCCTTCAACGGGACATCGTATTTCTAGGTTTCGTGATCGTGTCCGAGGGGGGCTGCGCACGGATCCTCTTCATCACTCCCCATTTCTCGCGAATGATCTCTGCGGCACCGAGACTCGCGCGCTCCTGCCTGTCTCGGTGGTTGGTCTACAGAATCTAACTGCTGGCAATTGACGACCTCGCCCGCATAGTAAGAACATCCTGGTCGATTGCTCACCCCTCGTCCGATTTTTTCTGTATGGCGTGACGGCGGCTGGAGCGCGCCGCAATAACGCTTCGTAGAGGGGGTGATAAGCTATCATTATCGTCTGATAAAAGGAACCGATTGGACGCTGCGTCATGCTCTTACTAGACGGGAAGTCAGCGGCCTCGTCCGCGTTTCCGAGACACTAGCTCAGGCTACTGTCGGCGTCAGTCGCATCATGCGGTCCGCGCCCCTCCCGGACCGGCCACAGGCCCTTCGCTCCGGGTTGCATCGAAGTCCACAAACGAAGCCCGGCGAGGGCTCGTTTGTGGCTTCGACCTCGATACGCCCTCTCCTTCGCCCACGATCCTGCAATCGACGCGAGAACGCGCCGTCGCTGCGCGCTTTCCGTCCACGATGTCCGCGCGCAAAAGCCCCACGTCGTCCGATGGTCGCAGGCGATCATAATCTTCGCCTATCGACGCATCCGCAGGAACGAATAGACACCTCGGCGCTCGAAATGAAATGTCGCCCCTGCGCGACGTCTACGGCCGGGTCGCCGCGCGTCCATCTAAAATGGGAGAAACGCATATGGCGAAGGTGGTCTGTGTCCTTTACGACGATCCGGTCGGCGGCTATCCGACCTCTTACGCGCGCGACGACGTCCCGCAGCCGAAAATCTATCCCGACGGACAGACGCTGCCGACGCCCCAGGCGATCGACTTCAAACCGGGAGCGCTTCTGGGCAGCGTCTCGGGCGAATTGGGCCTGCGCAAATTCCTCGAGTCCAACGGCCATCAGCTGGTCGTCACCTCGAGCAAGGACGGCGAGGACAGCGTTCTCGACCGCGAGCTTCCCGACGCGGAAATCGTGATCTCCCAGCCCTTCTGGCCGGCCTATATGACCGCCGAGCGGATCGCCAGGGCGAAGAAGCTCAAATTGATCGTCACTGCCGGCATCGGCTCGGACCACACCGACCTGCAAGCGGCGATCGAGAACAATATCACCGTCGCGGAAGTCACCTATTGCAACAGCAACGCCGTTGCCGAGCATGTGGTGTTGTCGATTCTGGCGCTGGTGCGCAATTTCATTCCGTCCCACAACATCATCCTGCAGGGCGGCTGGAACATCGCCGACGCCGTGTCGCGCTCCTATGACCTCGAGGCCATGCAGGTCGGCACGGTCGCCGCCGGACGCATCGGCTTGCGCGTGCTGCGCCTGCTGAAGCCCTTCGGCGTCGGGCTGCATTATCTCGATCGCCATCGCCTGCCGCGCGCGGTCGAGGAAGAACTCGATCTGACCTATCACGATAATCTCGAGAGCCTCGTGAAGATCAGCGACGTCGTGACATTGAACTGCCCGCTGCATCCTGAAACGGAGCATATGATCAACGAGAAAACGTTGAATTTCTTCAAGCGCGGCTCCTATCTCGTCAACACGGCGCGCGGCAAGCTCGTCGATCGCGACGCGCTGGTCGGCGCGCTCGAGAGCGGCCAGCTCGCGGGCTATGCGGGCGACGTCTGGTTCCCACAGCCGCCGGCCAAGGATCATCCCTGGCGCACGGCTCCGCACCATGCGTTGACGCCGCATATCTCCGGCACCAGCCTTTCGGCGCAGACACGCTATGCCGCGGGCGTGCGGGAGATTTTGGAAAGCTATTTCGAGAAGCGTCCCATTCGGAACGAATATCTCGTCGTTCAGGGCGGAAAGCTCGCCGGCGTCGGCGCGCATTCCTATAGCGAGGGAGACGCCACCGGCGGCTCGGAAGAAGCCGCCCGCTTCGAGAAGGCGTGAGCCGCTTTGCTTTGAAACGTGTGGACGCCGGCCGCTTCGCGCGCGTCGGCGTCCGCAGACATAGGGCGAGAATATGTGCCGGCTGAAAGTCATAAAAGAGCGCATCGTCCAGGACGGTCGGCCGATCATCGCCGCAGGAGTCGGCGGATTCGCGCTGATTTTCTTGCTCGGCTGGCTCGGTGAAAGCCTGAACCAGCCCTTGGTGCTCGGCTCCTTCGGCGCGACCTGCGTGCTCGTCTTCGGCTTCCCGGACCTGCCCTTCTCGCGGCCTCGCAATGTGATACTGGGGCATGCGCTCACCTCCTTCATCGGCCTCGTCTGCCTCACCCTGCTGGACGCGACCCCGTGGTCGATGGCTCTCGCGGTCGCTGCTGGAATTATGGCGATGATGGCGACAAAGACCGTGCATCCGCCCGCGGGCTCCAATCCGGTCATATCTTCTCGACGCATCCGTCCTGGAGCTTTCTGCTCGCGCCGACCCTAGCCGGCGCCGTGTTGATCATCTGGTTCGGCCTGCTCTACAATCGTTTGGCGCGCGAGACGTCGCTTTCTCGTTGAGCGCGCGAGAGGTCAGCGGCGCTCGTCATGTTCATTCGGCAACTCGATTATCTCGTGACCTTGGCGCGCGAACGTCATTTCGCGCGCGCCGCCGAAGCTTGCTGCGTGTCCCAGCCGGCGCTTTCCGCCGCGATCCGACATCTCGAGGAGGAGCTCGGCGTCGTCATCGTCGAGCGCGGGCATAAATTCGTCGGGTTCACCGACGACGGCGAGCGCCTGTTGAACTGGGCGCGGCAGACACTCGTCGCCTGGGACGGGCTGCGGCAGGAGGCGTCTCTCTCCCGCAAGCGATTGAGCGGCAGCCTGCGGATCGGCGCCATTCCGACGACCATGCCGGTCATGTCGCTACTGACCGGCCCCTATTGGCGCGCCTATCCAGATTTGACGCAATTGCTGCAATCGATGAGCAATGAAGCGATCATCCGAAAGCTCGAGAATTTCGAGCTCGACATCGGCGTGACCTATCTCGAGGATCAGAATCTCGACCGCTTTCGCGTGCTGCCGCTCTACCGCGAGCGCTACGTGCTGCTGACGCGCGACGCAGCGGCGCTCGGCGCGCGCTCGTCCCTGAGCTGGAAGGAAGCCGCCGAGCTGCCGCTATGCCTGCTCACGCGCAATATGCAGAACAGGCGCATAATCGACGCCGCCTTCAAGCGGGCCGGCGCGCGGCCTCATGTAGTCGTCGAGACCGATTCCGTCTTCGCGCTCTATTCCAATGTGCTCTGCACGGAGATTTGCAGCATCATGCCGCACAGCCTCCTCGCACATTTCGACAAGCGCGAGGAGCTGAAGGTCGTTCCGCTGACGCCCGAGCTCCACCGGAAGATCGGGATCGTCACGCTCGACAATGATCCGACGTCGCCGATCGTGTCGGCGATCTGGTCCGTCACCGAACGCATGGACCTCGACGCGCGGTTCGATTTCTCGAGCGCGAACGAGCGCGCCGAGATCACACGGTAATCCCGGCGCTCCTCGTCAGCTCGGGCGGCTGCAGGAGCAGGAGTGGCCCGCTTCCCGATTGCCGCCGCTGCTGCAGGACGACGTTGGCGTCTCCTGCGGGTCGAGAATGAAGTTGAAGCCGTAATTCTCCTCGTCCTCGGAGAAGTCGACCGTCGCGCCGCGGAGAATGTCCATCGACGGCTCGTCGACGAAGATTCGGATGTCGCGGATCTCGATGATGACATCGTGATCTTTCGGCGCCGCCTCGAAGCGCATGGCGTAGTTGGGGCCGGAGCAGCCGCCGGCTTCCGCCATGATGCGAACGCCATGGTCCGCCTTATCATTCGTCTTCATCGAGCTTTCGATCGCCGCTATGGCGGGACGCGTCAGCACCAGCATTTTCGGCTCCTTTTTTAGGCTTTGACGCAGGTGTTTTCGACCGGGCAGACGTCGGCGCAGCGCAGCGCGGCGTGTCGCCGTCGCATTCCGTGCATTTGGACGCCTCGATGATATAGGTGTCGCCCTTCGTGCGAATGGCTGCATTGGGACATTCGAACTCACAAGCGCCACAGGCGGAACATTGCGATGCGATGATCTTGAAGGCCATGGTGTTTTCCTATCGTTTCAGGGGTCAGGCGTCGGCGGGCGCATTCTTGCGGCGCTTCGCATAGAGCACGGCGATGGAGGGCTCGATGAAATCGAAGGCGTAATCGTCGCTCGGCTCTATGCCGGCCTCTTTCAGCTCGGCTTTCGGGCAGCCGCCGATCTTGGCGCAGAGCAGGACATCGACATCGCGCAGCATCTCGATGATGCCCCCGAGCGCAGAATCCTCGCCGAAGCCGCCCTGGCAATAATGATCGTCGATCTTGCGCGCGCCGAGGAAGCGCACGCCAGCGCCGTCCACGCGATAGACCTCGTATTCCTGCGCATGGCCGAAGTGCTGATTGATGACGCCGTCGCCCTTGGTCGCCACGGCGACAGTCAGCGCGCGAAGATCGGGCGAGGCGACTTTTTCGATGAGATGAGCCGCCGCCTCCTTGGCGTTGCGATGCGCCTCCCGCTTGCGCTCGATCTCCTCGCGATAAGCGTCGCGCTGGGTGAAATCGATCTCGATCGTATCCGGCAGCTTGTCGAGCGTGAACTCCTGGCCGCGATCCTCGCCGAGCAGGCCGACGGCGTCGGCGCGACATTGGCGGCAATGGCGCATCATTTTCGCGCCGCCCTCGCAGGCGTCCTGCACGGTCTTCAATTCCTGCGCCGTCGGGCCCCGCTGCCTGTTGAGGCCGTAATAGGTGCCATGCGCGGCGTCGGAAATGAGCGGCATGATGTTGTGAAGGAAAGCGCCGCGCGCCTTGACCGCACGATTGACCTCGATGAGATGCCGGTCGTTGACGCCGGGGATCATCACCGAATTGACCTTCACCAGCACGCCGCGCGCTGTCAGCATCTCGAGGCCGAGCATCTGCCGTTCATGCAGAATGCGCGCGGCTTCGAGGCCCGTGTAGCGCTTGTGCCGATAGAAGACCCAAGGATAGATCTTCGCGCCGATCTCCGGGTCGCGCTCGACAGCAGCAGCGCGAGCGCAACTATGAGCAATCTCGGCATGCTTCACCTCACTCGGTACGAAATAAAGCTAATTCAGCCTTCGAGATACATAGCGCTCGCTTGGGCGATGTCCGGGCGCGTTTCGGGTTCGCGCTGGTTGCGCATGTTTGCGGGGAAAACGAACGAGGCGCGGCGCCTCTATTCGAAGTGCCGCGGCAAGCTGGGCAGTGAGGATATCGGTAGTCTCGTCCTCTTGGCGCCGACGTGAGCAGATAATTAGCGAGGAATTCAATGAATTCTGCGAGGTCGGACTCTATCATCCCTTGATGGATGAAATCGCCGCCACTTTTCGATCCAGCGAGCTGATCTGGTTCACGGCGCAGAGGTGGATGCTCTGGTGATCGAGCATCACACGGGGATCAAAGGTCCGCCGATCGGCCGCTACGGTCCTCATCGCAGCTCAATCGGAACCACGACAATGGCGAGGATGCGCCATCAACGGTCATTCGACCTGCACCGACCGAAGGTCTGCTTTCCTGAGAGTTCGTGGACGTTCGCCCCGTATCCCGTGGCCTGGTTGAAGGTCTAGTGATGCGCAAAATCACGCTCGAGTGATATCAGCCGTCACATATAGTGCAGCGCGTGGACTTCTCGCTGAGCGTCGAGGCGGTGCACGGACTTGAATTCGATGAAAACTGCGCCCGAAGTCTGGAACTCGGCGCGGGCCGCCTGACCCTCATGAAATGCGAAACCTCTTCGCGCGGCTATCCGCAAAAATTGCGCAGCAACCTTCACGGGGAGCGTTCAGCAGTCGTCCTCTGCAGCTCTTCCACGAGTCGGGGCGCATCGTAGACACGCGTGAGCGCTTCTAGGAGCGCGGCCGCAGAGACATGAGCGGTCCGCCGAGGCTTTCCGGCTGCATAGGCGACGTCGGCCGCGATCGCGCCTTCGATGGCGCCGGGGCCGAACACGACTCCGACGAGCCGCCCCTCGGCGTCGACCGTCGCGCTCCCAGAGCTGCCGCCGACCACATCCGCGGTGCTCACGAAATCGAGCGCGACCTCGCGGTCGATCTTGTCGGCGGCGAGCGCCCAGCGCGGCGGCGGGGCGCGTCGACCGTCCGAGAAATCACTGCCGTCGCGGCGGTCGTAAAAGGCGGCCAGCGTGGCGACGGCGGGGATCCGCCTCTCTTGTCGAACCCAGCCCGCCACCATTCCGAATCCGAAGCGCGCGCTGCGCGTTCCGTCGGGATAGCTGTTCTCCGTCCGAGCCGATGCGGCCGCCCGCCGCGCGCGCATTCCCTCCGCTTCGAGACGTCCTTCGCTCTCGCGCCAGGCGTCCGCGATGCGCACGTTTTCGGGTTCGAGCGCGCGCAACATATCGAGCAGGGGGTCGCTGGCGGCATCGAAATGCGCGCTGTCGGATACGTATAAGGCGCGGCGGAAGCCCGGGTCGCCGAGCCGTGTGCCGCGGACGAGCTTCTCCGCTCTCTCAGCCGGAGACGCGCCAGCGAGCGCGATTTGTACGATCGGATCGTCCGACCCGAATGTCTCGATGAGGGTCTCGAAGAAGCATCCGAGTCGCACGACTTCGATGTCAGGATCTATGCTTGGAGCCCGGAGCAGCCAATTCTCGAGATCGACGCGCTCTTTGACGAGAGAGCCGTCGCTGTGTTCCTTCCCCGACAGCTCTCGCTCCCGCCGCAGCTTCAGTAGTATATTGCCAAAGGAATAGAGCGGACCCGCCAATTCGACGCCATAGGGCAGCGTGACGACCTGCCCTCGCCAGGGCGGCGGCCCGCCGAACGCGAGAAGCTCGCCTCGAAAGATGTTCTGCGCATGCGTCGCGACATTCGACGCGAGATTTCGAATAGCTTCCGCCGACGGCTCGTCTCGGCGTTCGCCGATGGTTTTCAAAATTGCATTCTCCTCCTGACGTCGAGAGTGGAGAAACGATCTGTCTTGCAGCGATGCGAGGCGATCCTCGATGATCCGCCGAAAAAAGCCGATCGCGCCGAGAAGCGGCGCCGCGGCGCGTGCCGTCTCCGCGTGTCCTGCGGCGAAGGCGGCGAGCCGGTCATGCAGCTTCGCATAGGCTCTCACCCAGCGCGGCAATGCGATGTCGCGCTGCGCCTCGAGCTCGGCGGCGAAGAGATGGCGGCTAGATTTCGTCGGCGCGCCGCTGATGAAAATCGGATCGCCCTCTGCGAGAGGACGGCGCGACAGCCGCAGGAATTGCGACGCCTGGGCGGGGCTGCCGTTCTCATAGGCCCGCACCAGCGCCACGTCGAACGACGGCGCCGGGTGATCGCCGGGCCGCCGCGCGGCCTCCGCTTCGGGAGCAAAGACGAGCCGTATGTCGGAATAGCGTCGGTAGACATAGAGCATGTCGCGCGCGCCCGAATCGAGCGAGACCACTTCCGCGACGACGCCCGGCGCGTCGGAGGCGTTTCTCTCGATTTCTTCCACGACCTCGCGGCGGCTGCGCTCATCCTCAATGCGCCGCCCGGTCGCTTTGATGCGCGCCGCGATTTCCGCCGTTACATCGGCGCTCGCGACGATTGCGTCGAGTGAGAGGCCGGGAATTTCGCGCTCTTCGCGCTCGCTCCGCGCGACGAAGCCGTCGCCCGGAGGATCGGCTTCGGGCGTCGATATCGCCTCGAGGAATTGGCGAGGAATGACATGGCGATTCGTGACGATCAGCCCATCGGCGCTGACGAAGGCGCCCGATCCACCTATATCGACGTCGAAGCGCTTGATGTTGAACCGGACTGTCGACCTCTCAAGGCGATCGAGCCATTCCGATGTCAGATGGATTCCATATTTGCGCGCGATTTTTTCCGTGGGCGCCTCGGAGAAAAGCCAAAAGCCTTCCTCGGCGCGGGGAGACGCGGCTCCCGCCCAGGCGAGGAGGCCGAGAGCGAGCGACAGACGAAGACAGGGCGAGAATGTCATGAGATAGCTCCGGCTGTGCGATCCCTGCCGCCATTTCCACGGGAGGGTCACGCGCGGCGTTGCTCCATGCGCTTGCGCGCCCGGCGCTTCTGCCGCCAACGGATGAAGCCCGTCACATAGAGCGCGAGCGGAACCACGCCGAAGACGGCCATGAAGGCGCGCCCCGCATCGCCGAACGCTTCGCCCGAATGCAGTGGATATTGCCATTCGAGAAAGCGCTCGCCTGCCGTGAAGACGTGGGGATCCTGCGATGCGAGCGTTCTTCCGCTATATTGGTCGATGATCGCGATGCGGCCGCCGCCGGCCTTGTTGACCTCGTCGTCGGCATGCTTGCCGACGACGAAGGTTCCCTCGGGACCAACCGGAAATTGCAGCATTTGCAAATAGCCGCCGGGAAAAACTCCGTCCGCGACGGCGGCGATCGCATCCGGGCCGAGCGACGCACGCCCTTGCGCCGCCTCCGATCGTGCCTTCATCGGCAGCTCGTGAACCGGAGAAACGAGCGAGACGAGCGCGCGCCATGGCGCCTTGAAATTCATATAGACGCCGGAAAAGATCGAGACGAGAAGAACGATCCCCAGAGCCGCTCCGACGGTCTTGTGAATGTCGTAGACGAGCCGTTCTGGAGCCGCCCTCCACTTCACGCCGAGCGCCGTCTTCCATTTGCCCCGCGACGGCCACCAGAGAGCGATCCCGACGACGGTCGAGACGAGTAGCAACATGCCGACCGCCGCGATCGCGATCCGCCCGAACGGCTCCAACAGCAGCGCGCAGTGGAGGCTCATCATCAGATAGACGAAGGGCTGCGCGAAAGGATCGCTCATCTTGTTCTGAAGACGCTCGCCTGTGACCTTCGCGCGATAAGGATCGACGAAGATCGTGCGGCCTTCGATCTTCGAAAGATCTGGCTTTTCGCCCTTGTCGGGAAGGCCGGTGATATAGGCGACCCAGACCGCGCCGCGGCGATGACTCGGAAACTTCATGAAGATCGGGAATTTCGATCCCGGCGCGACGTCCGGCGGCATATGCTCCCGCGCCGCGGCGAAAATTTCCGCGAGCGGCCGATAGGCGGAGTCGGCGGAGGGTGGCTCGACGAGCATCGTCTCGGCGTTCAGCCATTCGTCTATATCCTGCCAGAAAGCGAGGACGCTTCCCGTCAGACCGGCGAGGACGAGATAGGCCCCGGCGACGAGCCCGATCCATCGATGCGCCGATGTCGAGAAGCGGCGCAATCGCCCTTTGCTCCGCGCGTGCGCCGTCGTCGGCGCCGCCTCCCCGGTTCTGATCTGGCCGAGGCTCATCTCGGTCCTCCCTCGCTCTGCATCGACGACGGGTCTTGTCTCGGCAATGTCTCGACAATCGGGCGACGGCGACGTCCGCGCGTCGCCCGGTCTAATCTCCCCACATTTCCGCAGAATCACACGCCGCGATCAATATTCGACGCGCACCGACCCTTTGAAGCTGCGCGGCGCCCCGGCGAAAATTGCGAATGCTGCGCTGGAGGCGGCGGGGTAATATCTCGTGTCGGCGAGATTATCGACGTTAAACTGAAGCTTCACAGTGGCGCCGTCGAGCTTGAAGTCATAGCCCGCCATCAGTCCGATCGTCGCATAGCCCGGCAATTGGAAGTCATTGGCGTTGTCGCCCTGGCGGATGCCGCGCGCCACGACTCCGCCGCCGATTTTCAGTCCGCGCCAATCGCCGCTCTGAAATTCATAAGTGGTCCACAGACTGCCGCTGTGCCGCGGCACGTTGAAGAGCGTGTGCCCTTTGTTCCCCGTCACGCTGACGAGAACGCCATTGGAATCCGTCACGCGACCATTGTCCTTGGTGATGAGCGAATCGATGTAGGAATAGCTGCCGATCATTTTCCATCCGGTGAGCAGCTCGCCCGCGACATCGAGCTCGACGCCGCGGTTGCGCACCTCGCCGACCGCGACGCTATATCCCTGGGCCGCGAGCAGCGGGTCGGGATTGGGGGCGGGTATATTCTGCTTGATGAGATTGTAATAGGCGACCGTCGCCGTGACGCGCTTGTCGAACCATTCGCTCTTGACGCCGACCTCCCATTGCTCCGCCGTCTGCGGCGGCATCGGATTTTTGGCGCCGACGTTGGAGCCGCCGAAATTGGTCAGATAGGATCCATAAAGGCTCAGCTCTTCGATTGGACGCCACAGGAGGCCGAAGCGAGGGGAGACCTTTTGCGAATCGTCATTCGTTTGCCGCTTCACGACATTGTAGGTCGTGGAATGATCATAGCGCAGCCCGGCGAGCAGAAAGAAGTCATGCGGCAGCTTCACCTGGTCCCGAAGGTAGAAGCCATACCAATTTTCTCGGAAGGCGGTGTCGCTGCGCGTGGTCGGATCATAGGCGAAGGTCGGATAGGAGGTGTGAACAGGCGCATTGAAATTGAGTGGCGGAATATAGCAGAAGCAGGAGAAGTTCAGGCTCGGCGTCAGATTGTAGCCGTTGACGTCGAGATGTTGGAAGTCGCCCCCCACGAGCATCGTGTGGCTGGTGTCGAGCAGATCGAATTTTCCGGTCACGTCGACATTGGTGAAATAGGTGTGGGTATGCCATGCCGGCAGCGCGACGGCGACGCGATCGGCAGAAGTCGCCCGGTCCAGAAACGGGAGCTTGAAGATGTTTATGCCGAGCTCCGCGGCGGTCTGGCTCGTCAGATCGACGATCTCGGCTTGGAACTTGTGCTTGATGTTCCAGCCTTCGGCGAAGTCACGCGAAAACTGATATCCCATCACCACATCATCGGAATTTCCGCGCGACCATGGATCGGACGTATTGAAGCCGCGCGGCAGGAAAGAGAGGGGTCGCGCGCCATAGACACGGGACGCCGTCTGGCTGGCCACGAGGCCGGGAATGGCGTAGCCCTTGGGAAAGGCTGCGGACTTATAGTCGAGATAGACGTCGAGCTGCGTCTGCGCATCGAGGTTCCAGCGCAGCCTCGGCGCGACATAGATATTTCGATTGCCCGAGAACTGGAAGAAATCATGATTGTTCTCATAGGCGAAGTCGAAGCGATAGAGCAGCGTGTCGTCCTTCGTGATCGGCCCGGTGGCGTCGACCGTCGTGCGATAGGATCCCCAGGAGCCCGCCTGCTGTTGCACGGCGTAGAAGGGAACGGCCTCCGGCTTCTTCATCACGAGATTGATCACGCCGCCAGGCTCGGCGCGCCCGTAGAGGATGGAGGCTGGCCCTTTCAAGACCTCGACTCGATCGACATTGACGAGAGTCTCGGCGCCGGAGTTCTGCTCGATGCTGTTCATGCGAACGCCGTCGCGATAATAATCGTAGGTCTGAAAGCCGCGAATGTAGAACTGCTCGACGCCGCCGGCAGCCAACGGCGGGAGAGCGACGACGCCGCTGACATTCTCGATGGCGCGCGCGATGGTCGTCGCTTGCTGATCCTGCAAAACCTGCTGCGGGACGATCTGGATCGAGGCCGGCGTCTCCATGACCGGTGTGTTCGTCTTCAAGGCCGTGGAGGCGTTCTGTGGCCGGTATCCGGCTTTGTCCTCGGATCGGGGAGCTGGGCGGGAACTCGGCGTCGAGCCGATCTCGATCGTCGGCAGCGACTCCTGCGACGCGGCGGCGGAGGAGAACAGGGCGAGCGTCAGGACGCCGGCGGAAACGCCGCGCGCTGAAACGAAGCTGGACATGGGAAGACTCTCATTGGCGCGTCGATCGCGCAGCAGATCGGAAGAGATGAGCGAGCGGAAGAGCCGACGCCGTCGCGAGGCGTCACGGAGAAGATGGAGGCGCTCGTTGCGACCAGCCACGATCGAGTGAATCCGGCCGCGCCGGGGCCACGTCGTCGATGGGGAACAGGCGTCGCGCCGCGGCGCTGGCGAGCCCCGATCCGGGACCGTGGGTCGCGACGCGATCGGCGAGAGTATGTCCGCATGCGGCGCAGGGGCAACACGCGTCGCAATGACGCCGCTCGTCGTGCGAGGAGGAGCCTCCGGTGGCTCCGTCGACGTGATCGCAGGATTGCGTGGCGAGAGGCAAGAGCTCCGAAGACGGTCCATGCGAGGGCGCGGCGACGGCCGGCGCGGCGGCGCCGAACAGCAACCGCAACGCCAACAGACAGAGGATGAGCGCTCCAGTGGCGCTCCTCCCGCATTCTCGCGCTTTGTTCCGCCGCATCGCCTATCTTTGGCCTCTCGCCCGGGCTCCGTCGCGCCGCAACTATTAACGTTCTAAGCTTTCATGAGGATAACATCACGGCGGCGCGGCGGTTTTTGCTGGCGTCGAGACAAATTTGCCGCAATTATTGCTCTTGCTGAGTGCGACCATCGAGGCGGAAGGGTCGAGTGACGCGGATATTGCTCGTCGAGGACGAACCCGAGATGGCGCGCGTGATCGCCGCCAAGCTCGGCAAATCAGGGTTCATAACAGATCATATGCGCACGCTCGCCGAGGCGCACGGCGCGCTCGAGGCGCATTCATACGCTTGCGTGCTTCTCGATCGACGGCTTCCCGATGGAGACGGCATGGCGCTGCTCGCAGAGATTCGGAAATTGCAGCCGGGTTTGCGCGTGCTCGTCGTCACAGCCTGCGACGCCGTGAACGACAGGATCGACGGCCTCGACGCCGGCGCCGACGATTATCTCACCAAGCCCTTCGACGCCGACGAATTGATGGCCCGTGTCCGCGCCTGTCTTCGACGTCCGGGCGGAGAGCGTTTGCCGCCTGTCGTCATCGGCGCTCTCTCGTTCGATCTCGACGCCCGCGAGGCGCGCATCCACGGGGAATCCATCGTTCTGCACCGGCGTGAATTGGCGTTGCTGGAGACGCTCGTCCGCAACGCCGGTCGGGTCGTTCTGCGCACATCGATGATGGACGAAATCTACGGGTTCGACGATGACATTCAGGGCAACGCCTTGAACATTCTCGTCTCGCGCCTTCGCCGTCGGCTGTCCGATCATTGCGCTGGAGTCGAGATTCATTCAGCGCGCGGGATCGGCTATCTTTTGAAGAAATCGACGTGAAAAGTTCGCTCTCGCTTCGGCTCGTCGTCGTTCTGCTGAGCGCGCAGGTGATCGCGTTCGGCGCCATCCCGCTTTTCACCTTTCTGATTTCCGTCTCCGGTGTCTGGCCGGCGTCGAACATGACCGTCAATGATTGGGCGCAAAGTCGCGCCTATGATCTCGTCGTGGGCTCGCTCGCCCGTGCCGCGGACGGCTCGGTGCAATTGGAGATTTCGCCCGCTCTGCGCGCCTATATGGCCGAGCAGCAAAGGCTACGCATCGCTGCAATCGACGCGAGAACGCGCACCGTCGCGCGAGGCTCCTCGCCCGAGCTCGCCACGGCGCTCGCCGCTCTGGGGCCGATCGAGGCGGCCTCGCTGCGATTTCACATCCGCGGCGACGAGGACGAGAAGTCTCGCGGATACGCCTACCGCACGCCGCCGCCTTTCGAGGATACGCTCGTTGCGGTGTATGGCTATTCGTTTCAATGGAGCGACCTGCTTTTTGTCGTCGGAAATCTCTTCTCCGTCCCTGGGCTTCTTTCCGCTTCACCGATGATTTTCGGCGCGGTGGCCGTTGCATGGCTGATGGTGCGGCGTGGGCTGGCGCCGCTGCGCGCGGCCGCTGCCGAAGTGTCACGAATCGATCTCGACTCCCTCGATCAGCGAATTCCCCAAGCGGGTATTCCGGGCGAGGTCGCGCCCTTTGTCGCGGCGGTCAATGAGGCGATCGATCGGCTCTCGGCGGGCGTCGCCATGCAGCGGCGCTTCACGGCCAATGCGGCGCATGAGCTGCGCACGCCGATCGCCATCTTGCGCGCGCGCCTCGAAACCTATGACGACGCGGCCTTCACCAAGGAGCTCAAGCGCGACGTGCGCCGCATTCAGACGATCGTCGAGCAATTATTGACGGCGGCGCGAATATCCAATGCCGAAAGCGCGATGGATCAGGAGCTCGATCTCGGCGCGGTCGTCCTGGCCATGGTCGCCGACTATATGCCGCTCGTCATCGAGAACCGGCGGAACATAGAGTTCGATCCTCCTTCGTCGACCGTGCTCGTGCGCGGAAACAGACGCGCGCTCGAATGCGTCGTCGCCAATCTGATCGACAATGCGCTGCGCGCGGAGCCGGAGGGTGGGACCGTCCTCGTGCAGGTGCGGGGCGACGCGACCATCAGGGTCGTCGACCATGGCGAAGGGATTTCGTCCGACGAGCGAACGAAAATATTCGAGCCGTTCTGGCGCAAGGACGAACAGTCCCGAGGAACCGGGCTGGGGCTCTCGATCGTGCGAGAACTCGTCGAATTACATGCGGGAACGATTTTGGTGACGTCGACGCCCGGCGGCGGAGCGACCTTCGAAGTCGCGTTCGCGAGCGTTTCGACGCCATCATCGGTAGTCTTCGGCAGGCCGATCGCGTCGCCATTGCCGACGTAGCTCGTAGAGCTTCAGTCTCCTCGAGTTGCAGAGACTTCACTCGAATGGATCTTTCCTGAGTTGATCCGATAATTCGATCCCGGCGATCGTGGCCGATGCGCATGCATCGACAAGAACACCACCGCAGCTGTGAAGGTCGCGGTGGTACGGTTAGGCAAATATTGTCATATTGTAGCATCGGCGCCACTGGGGCGCCGGGAATGTCGGCTATCGACGTAACCAGACGTTGGCCCCGTCGGCAGGAGGCGGCCGCGCTGGGTCGTGTGTCACGAGCGCGCTGTCGCGAGTATCGGCGGCGCTCAACTATACGAGAGATGAAGGAGGGCCCTTCGAGTTCGGCAATCAGGTGCCGATCTCAAGCCACCGCAAGCAGCTTCGGTCAAGAGCCGTGGTTGTGAGCGTTGCGGAAACGCCGGGACATGATTCCGGCAGGCAAGGTCGAGAGAGGCGAGCGAAAGCAAACCGTCGATGAAGTGTCGAAAGCGGTTAGGCGATGTCGAAACCGGGGGGTGACCCTTCCTCCGGGATAAGTTCGGGAGATACCTGATACGGCCCGAACGGCATCCGGCATGTAGGCGGCGCGAAGCTCGACCAGGCTTTCGTATGGAACGTGAGAACCTGGGCTCCGTCACGCCGATGGCGTGAAGCGACAAGCCACAAGCGGCTCCAACCGCGAGGGTGAGAGTAGCTATGCGGAGCACAGGGACGGAGCAGCCCGTAGTAGTGATGAAGGTTCTGTAATGGGACTGGAGCGAAGGGGCTGCGTTGTTCAGCCGAGGCCGCGGGCCAACCGGCGACGGGAGGAGTCCGTGGACAAGGTAAAGCCGTTCGACATCCCTAAACGGGAGGTCTGGGAAGCCTTCAAGCGTGTGAAGGCCAACCAGGGAGCGGCTGGAGTCGATGGACAGTCGATTGCGGAGTTCGAGGCCAACCTTTCGGGCAACCTCTACAAGCTCTGGAACCGGCTGTCGTCGGGGAGCTATTTTCCTCCGCCGGTGCGGCGGGTCGAGATTCCGAAGGCGGATGGCGGGACGCGGCCGTTGGGTATTCCAACAGTCTCGGATCGCATTGCCCAGGAGGTCGCCCGTCGATATCTGGAGCCCATTCTGGAGCCGGTGTTTCACACTGACTCCTATGGCTACAGGCCCGGACGATCTGCGATCGACGCCGTGCGCCAAGCTCGCCAGCGCTGTTGGCGCTACGACTGGGTGCTCGATCTCGATGTGCGCGCCTTCTTCTTCGACAGTATCGATTGGGAGCTGCTCCTCAAAGCGGTCCGCCGACATACGGATTGCCCATGGGTGCTGCTTGATGTCGAGCGCTGGCTGAAGGCGCCAGCGCAGATGGAGGACGGCGGGGTCGTGCCGCGCACGGCCGGAACGCCGCAAGGAGGGGTGATTTCGCCTCTGCTCGCGAACCTGTTCCTGCATTATGCTTTCGACATGTGGATGACGCGGAATTATCCGCACGTCCCATTCGAGCGCTACGCGGACGACGCCATTTGTCACTGCCGAAGCGCCGAAGAGGCGCGAGCGCAATGGAGCGCGCTTGCGGGCCGTCTTGCTGTCTGCAAGCTGGTGCTGCATCCTGCAAAGACAAAGATCGTTTATTGCAAGGATGTGAAACGGCGCGGCGACTTTCCTATCATCTCATTCGACTTCCTGGGCTTTCAGTTTCGAGCCCGGAAGGTGATGTGGGGTGGAAGGGCCGCCCACAGCTTCATGCCCGCCGCCAGTCCGAAAGCGTTGAAGGCTATCAGCTGGACCGTTCGGCGATGGGCGCTTCATCATCACAGCGACAAGTCCCTGCAAGAGCTGGCCGAGAAGCACAACCCGTGCATTCGCGGCTGGGTCACCTACTACAGCCACTTCTACAAGACGCAATTGCGTCCGACCCTGACGAGGATCGACGCCTATGTCATTCGATGGGCGCGCCGAAAGTTCAAGCGGATGCGCCATCAGACCAAAGGGGCGCGAGTTTGGTTCGACCGGCTACGTCGGGCGAACCCCCAACTCTTCGCCCACTGGCCTCTATGTCATGGCGACGGCCGAACATCGGTAGCCGTGTGAGTCGAGAGGTTCATGCACGGTTCTAGGAGCGCCCGGGGATGAAATTCCTCCGGGCGACTCGACAAAGATCCCCCTTCGCCGTCCGAAATGGGGAGGTCGCGCCGTATCCGGCCATGCGACCTGCGCGAACCGTAGGTTGGCTTGCCTTGTTTCGCGGACCTCCGCGGTGGCGGATCGGCTGGATATGGACGTTTGTATCCCGCGTGGCTCGGCGGAAGGTTCCGCGGCGGGTTTCGTGCCCTGACGGTTGTGGTGTTTGCGGCGTTCAGTCAGCGACACACGCTGCGCGCGATCGGATGCCAGCGTTCAAAGGCGAGCTCGGCGATAGGGGGAGATTGCCGGCTCGACGCCGTCGCCGATTTCGACGGGCGCAAAAGGCCGAAGGCGTCCCTGGCGTCGAACACATCGGTCACTCTGCGTCGGCAGTCCGCGCCCGGCGCTCGCGCGGTCGACGACGGCAGCCATCGTTTCCGCAGAAGCGCCGTGAGAGGCAGGCATAGTCGAAGCGAATCCATCAGTCGGCGAATGTCGGCGGCGCGCGCGTCCGATCGACGTTGCGAGAATTCATGTCTCGAACAATGTCAGTCATGTCGGAATCTACTTGTCTACATGAATGTCGCCATAGGCCTTCAGCGAAGCCGTCAACAGCTTCGAATACCATGGCTATTCGGCGGTCGTAGTCTCCGACCGCGGCGCGCCACCGGCGGAGACGCCCCGCGTCTTACGAAAGCGCCGCGCCTTCCTCTTCTTCCTCCAAATGTAGACGCCGGTGACGGACAGTGCGCAGATCGCCAAGCCCATCGCACAGACGAGGATCTTCATCGGCAGGCCGAAGACGGAAGCGGTATGGAGCCGCGCGAGCCATCGACCGATCGAATTTCCTGCTCTCTCGGCGGAATCTCCCGGCCAGGTCGCGGCGCGCAGAGCGCCGGAGTCGGCGTCGAAAACGACCATTGCTCGCGTATTCGCTGCGATCTCTGGCGAGCAGCGCGCGTCGAGAGCGTATACGCCGCGGCTGCGATCATAAGTGAGAAGCGCCTCGCTTTCGATGACGAAGCCCACTCGACGCGCCTGCTCGTCGAGCAACCTGCGCCCGACGGCGCGAGCCGCGCGCCAGTCGAGAAACGGCGCTTCGAGCGGTTCGGCCAGCGCCGGTAGAGCGGCAGGAACCTCGGCGAAGCCGAACAGCGCCTTCATTGTCGGCCGATAGACCTCATCGAGATTGAACCCGACGCCCGACCAAGCGAAGACCAGCAGCATCGCCCAGGTCCATAGGCCGACGGCGCGATGAATGTCGAAATTGATGCGAAATGCGCCGCCGCCGAATTTGATCCACCAAGCCGGTCGCCACCGATCCCACCAGGATTTCGCAGCGTAGGACGCCTTGCCACAGTCGCGTCGCCTCGGCGGCAAGGTGAGGTAGAAGGCTACGAAGCAGTCTATCGTCCAGACGAGCGCGGTAACGCCGAGCAGATAGCGTCCGAAGCTTCCGGTGAAGGGCGGCAGAGCCAGCGTGTAATGGAGGCGATAGAGAAAGAAGAGCAAATTTTTTCGATCGAGAGAGACGACGCCCCATGTCCGCGTTCCGAGCCTCTCTCCCGTATGAGGATCGAGATAGAGAAAGATCAGCGAACCGCCTTCCCCTTCCTCTTTCATCCAGACGCGCGCCATGTAGGAACGGTCCCGCTCGACATCGAGCGACACATCGTCGATGCGCGCGCTTGGATAGAGCGCGGCCGCGCGCGCTCTCAGCTCGAGGGGATCGAGCGTCGGGACGTCGCGCGTCGCGACGGTCAGAAGCTGCGGATTGAGCCAGACGTCGATCTGCTCGCGAAACGCCAGCACGCTGCCGGTGAGGCCGACGATGACGAGAAAACCCGCCATTGCCAGCCCCGCCCAACGATGCAGCGCGATCCAGAAGGCGCGGCCCATCGTCAAAACTCGACGCGGATCATGCCTTTGAGCGTGCGCGGCGCGCCGACATTGACGCCGAACTGACCGCGATTTCCGGTCGGATAATAGCGTGTGTCCGCCAGGTTCTCGACATTGAGCTGCGCCGTCAGACGATATTGCGCGATGTTCCAGCTATAGGAGGCGAGCAGGCTGAAGATCGCATAGCTCGGGACGTGGAAACTGTTCAGATTATCGCCGAACGCCTTGGTGCGGCCATTGACGCCGCCGCCGAGCTTCAGGCCTCTCAACTCGCCGTCCTGTAGCTCATAGGTCGTCCACAGATTGCCCATGTGACGCGAAATATCGGGAACGACGAAGCCCTGATAACCGTTCGCGCTGACGATGTTTCCGAGCGGGTCGCTGACGACGCCGCTGTCCTTGACCACGGCTGCATCGATGTAGGAGTAGCTGCCGATCACTTTCCAACCGGGCAGAATTTCGCCGGCGACGTCGAGCTCGATTCCCCGGCTGCGAACCTCGCCGAGCGCGGTGCGATAGCCGATCGCGGCGAGCGCAGGATCGGGATCCGGCGCGGCGACATTTTTCTTGACGAGATCATAGAAGGCGAGCGTGGCGCTGAGGCGCTTGTCGAATAGCTCCGTCTTGACGCCGACTTCCCATTGCTGCGCGCTCTCCGACGGGAGAATGCGCGCCGCGCCGCCGGGCCCCGACAAACCGCCGGCCTGACCGAAATTCTCGAGATAGCTGCCATAGAGGCTGAGTTCTGGAATCGGGCGCCACAGCAAGCCGAAGCGCGGCGTCACGCGCTCGGAACTATTGCCGAGCGTCTCGGGATTGCCGTCGAAGGGATTGTTGTGATTGTGGCCGCGATCATAGCGCACGCCCGCGAGAAAGAAAAAGTCGTGCGGCAACGTCAGCCTGTCCTGCGCATAGACTCCGAACCATTCGTTACGATAGAGCGACGTCTGACCGGCGTTGAAATTATTGTACATCCACGTCTGCGTCGGCGTGAAGCTGTGAATAGGAAACAGATAGTCGATGCTCGATTGCCGGATCTGGGACGCGCCGAAGAAGGAGTTGAAGCTTCGCTCGGAGAGATAGTCGGCGCCGAGGAGCGCCATATGCTCGATACCGAACGTATCGAATTTTCCGGTCAGATCGAGATTGGTGGTGATGACATGGCGAGCGTCGTTGTTCTCGATCGCAACGCGGCTCAGCGCCGTCGGCGATCCGGCTGCGAAGCCTACGGGCACGACGAGGAATGTGTGGTCCTCGTATTCGAGCCCTTCGAAGCGATTGGTCAGCGTCCAGTTCGCGTCGAATTTGTGCGACCATTCATAGCCGAATTTCAGCACGTCGACGCGACTGCTCGAGAAGCGATCGTTGAAGGTGCGTTCGCGTGGGAGCGAGGCGGCGGGCCCGACGCCGAAGAGCAGCGAGAACGGATCATATTTCGTATAGGCGAAATGCCCCGCATCGAAGGGGATCACCTGATGGTTGTATTGCAAATTGACCGAGAGATAGGTGCTCGCGTCGATGTTCCACCGCACCACCGGCGAGATGAAATAATTGCGCGAGAAGTCAGTCTCGCGGAAGGAGCCGCCGTGATCCATTTCCGCAGTCACGCGATAGAGCAGCGTGTCATCCTTCGTCAGCGGCCCGGTGGCGTCGAGCGTCGTGCGGTAGGAATCGTATGAGCCGAAGGATTGGCTCAACGAATATTGCGGCGTCGCCAGCGGCTTCTTGGTGACGATGTTGACGATGCCGCCGGGGTCAGCGCGGCCATACAATATGGAAGCGGGGCCTTTCAGAACCTCGACGCGCTCGACATTGGCGAGCGAGGAGGTTCCGGGCAGGCCGGCTTGCAGACGCAGCCCGTCGAGATAGACGTACGATGTCGAAAAGCCACGAATCTGGAACTGGTCGTTGCCGCCGATATAGGTGGCGTCGAATGTGCGCACGCCGCTCACATTCTCGACGGCCTTGGCCAGAGACGCCGCCTGCTGATCGAGCAGCACCTGCTGCGGCACGACTTGGATGGAGGCAGGCGTCTCCATGATCGGCGCGCTCATCTTGGTGGCCGTGGTCGCGTCGGGAATGCGATAGGCGGTGGGATCGCCCCTGCCGGTTCCGCCAGCGGCGCCTCGGTCGCGGGGCCGGTTCGCTTCCGCCCCCACATCGATCGGCGGCAGAGCCTCCGCGCCATTGGCGTCGCTGCGAACACCCGTATCCGCCTGCGCGAGAGTGATCAGCACAGAGCGGCCATTGTCGGCGAATCTGTAAGTGAGCGCGGTTCCGTCCAACAGAGCGCGCAAGGCGTCCTGCGTGGTGAACGCGCCGGACAGTCCGTGGGTTTTCACGCCGCGCGTCAGCCTTGCGTCATAGGAAAGTCGAAGATCATTCTGATCCGCGAATGCGGTGAGCGCTTCGGTGAGAGGGATTTGGTCGATGCGATAGAATTTGACGGCGCCGTCCCGCTCCTGCGGAGCGATAGCGGCTTCGGCCGGAAGGGAGCTCGATCCTGCCCCGGTCATCAAAAAGCCGACTGTCGCCGCGGCGATTGCCGAACCCATATCGCTCTTCCCCTTCGGACCCCTCGTCTTCGCCATCGTGCCGCCCTTCGAATCCATCGAGGGCGCGAAAATGCCCCTCATTGGATTCAACGCGGTCGACCTGCGCCTCGGAACCTCGACGAAGAGAAAGCCGAGAAATTTTTTCGGCGCTCGTTCCGACGGCGGAACGACAGAAATTGCGAGGTCCTCGAGAGAGGAGCCGCACCGAGGCGAAGGATGTCAGTCGTGGAGCAGGATCAGATAGTTCGACAGACGATAGGCGGAGAGGCCGAGAGCTGTTTCGATGTCGGCGATGGCCTGTAGCGGATCGTCCATGCGATAGACGCCGGTTACGCGACGGGCGCAAATCTCGCGCCGCAGGCAATAGACGAAGCCGTGACGATAGCGGCCGAGCGCCGCGAGCACATCGCCGAGCGCCTCGTCTTCGACGATGAGCCTGCCGCGTCGCCAGGCGGTGAGCTTCGCCACATTCGCGGCCGTTGGCGCGCTCGCCGAAGAGCCACGCAGGAAACTCGTCTCCTGCCCCTCCTGGGCGACGACCTCCTTGCCGCCGCTCGCGACGGCCACACGATGCTCGGTGACCGTCACATGCGCGCCGTCGTCATCGACGGCGACATTGAAAGACGTGCCAAGCGCGGTCGCCGTGCCTCCGGCGGCCTCTACGACAAAGGGCCGCGATGCGTCGGGCGCCACGTCGAACCAGGCTTCTCCGCTGAGGAGGTCGAGCCGGCGGCTCGCGGGCGAGAAATGGAGCGTGATGGCCGATCGCGCGCCGAGCTCGACGCGGGATCCATCCGCGAGCGTAACGCGACGCGTTTCGCCGGCGCCCGTGGAATAGTCGGAGCGAAAGAATGTCGAGAGATCGCCGCGAAAGAAGATAAAAGCCAGGGCGGCGGCGCAGGCCGCGGCGGCGGAAAATGGGCGCTTTCTCCGCTTCGCCAGCGGCTGCTTCGCAGGGGCGCGCACATTCAGCTTGGAAAACTCGGCGGACAATCCTTCGGCCTCACGGAACGCCGCCACATGCGCAGCGTCGGCGGCGAGCCAAGCGTCGAGCGCCGCCTGCTCCTTGCGCGTCAGCGGTCCTTCCTTCTGACGAAGGATCCAGTCCACCGCTATGTCGTGCGGGTCTTCCGGCGTGTCGCCGTCGAAGCTCATGCGCGTCGCCGTCTCACCGGCATGGACATTGGTCTCATGGATGATGCAGCCGAACGCCGTCCAGCCCCACTTCCGGTCGCCCGGCTCCGATCCTCTATAGAGTACAACGCGCCGGCTGGAAAAGACGGAACCTCCCCAAATACGAGCATGATCAGCGGACCGCCTCGCGGCAGCGCCGAAAGGCGAGGCGGATATGCCGCCGCGCCATGCTGTCGGAGATGCCGAGACGTTCGGCCGCCTTCTTCACGGGTAAGTTTTCTTGCATGACGAGAACAAAAACCTCGCGGCAACGGGGTGGAAGCGACTCTATCGTCGCGATCAGAAGCTGCGATCTGTCGTTCTCCTCGCTCGCGTCCCCGGGCGGGGCTTCGGGCGAGGGCGCCTCCGGGAGCTCTTCTCGAAATTCGAGATATTTCGCCTCGGTATTGCGTCGCCGCGCGCGGTCCCGGGCGAGGTTCGTCGCGATCACCTGGAGAAACGCCTCAGGATCGGGCATGGCTTCGAGGCCGCCATGCCGCATAGCGCGGACAAAGGTCTCCTGCAAAAGGTCGGGCGCGTCATTCGCGCCCGCTTTGCCCCGGAGGTAGACGAGAAGCCGGCGACCGTGGCGCTGGAAAAGCTCGCCCACGGAGCGCCGCAAGGCAGAATCGAGCATTTTGCACCGGCGAGGGCTGATGGAGATTGCGAATGAAGCCCGAGCGGCAGATCCCGGCGGGAGATCGCTACGCCTCGAAGGCTGGCGGCGATAGGATCGAAAAAACACGCGGCGGGGCGCGCTGCGACCATGAACTGGTCCAGCCCATCCGCGATGACGTCTCTACGATCGGAAAAACGTGGACCGAAGCGATCTCGGCGGCCGGGAATGAAAGATCTGCGCCCTTCGGAACAATCGAGAAAAATCCGGCCGGACCGTCGAGCTGACCGGATCGGCATGGAATACAGCAGGAGCAAGAATGATGTGGTCCCGGGGAATGGCGGGGGGCGTCGGAGCCGTCGGGCGCGACGCAGTGGCCTAAGTCCACCGAGGCGCCCCCGCGGTCGACCGCATGGGACAATGCCTTGGCGGCCATGCCCGGCCAGACGAGAGCCCACGCCAAGAGGCCCACGATCAATACGCGGGCGATTCCCCTCGGCCAGAGCGCAAACTTATCCATTCTTCCTACGGAACCCCCGGACGCTGCGCAGAGTCAAGATCGGGAGCCGGCGGACCAGCGAAAGCCCTTTCCCTGTTGCAGAAGCGCCACACGACCGAAGGCGAGGCCATGCGAATCTCTCGCCGACGGACAATGGACTCTACTCCCGGCAGCCGCCGCGTGACCCCCTATCCGGGAATGTCGGCTTTCGGCGTTGATGGACGTCGGCCCTGCAGGAGGGACGGGTCTCCTTCGGGTCACAACGGGGAACTCGAGACCGCCCTCATCGAGTCCGTCCAGCACGCTGACCTGTTGTTTTCCAGGGACGCTCGGTCTGAACGCCGACGATTCGTGCATGGATCGGTGATGCGAGCGGCGTCGCAAGGTGAGCGCTCGAGCCAAGAAGCTCGCGATCCTGCGCATGCGCGGTCGAACGAACCCCACGACCGGCGATCGATATTCCGACGACCCCGTCCGCATCATGCTCGATCCGTGGACCGGCGACAGGCTCGGCGAGGTCCCGCCCGCCACAGCGTTGGGGCGCTTTCTCATCGCCGCGATCGACGCGGTCAGCGATCGTCCCCGCGGATGCGCCATGAGAGGCCGAGATCGTCGAAGCGCTTCTAACAGTCGGCGGGCGTCGGCGGCGTGCGCTGCGGGGCGATCGACGCCGTGACAATGCGTGTCTCGAACAATGTCGGTCATGTCGAAATCTGCTTTTGTGCAAAATGAAACGGTGAGAGCTTTCGTCGAATGCACTCGTGGCCTCGAGCCAGTGACTTCGAATCCCATTTTTTAATCGGCGACTGTAGCCTCCAGCGCCGAGGCGGTCGATGCGTCACGCTCCTTATGAAAGCGCCGCGCGTTCCTCTTTTTCCACCAGATGTAGACTCCGGTCGCCGACAGCATCACGATGACGAGGCCGAGCGCGCAGACAAATATCTTGTAGGGCAAGCCGAACACGCTCGCCGTATGCAGCGCCTTGAGCCAGCTCGTGATCGTGTCGCCCCTATGCTCGCCGGAGGGCGCCTCGAAGCTGAAGAACTCGCCGGTGTCGCCGTCGAACTGAATCTTGGCGTCATGGCCGCGCGACGAGACGGCTCGGCTGCTGCGAACCGCGTAATTGTAGAGACCGAGTGTTTCGAAATAGCCCAGGCTGATCGGTTCGATGACAGCGAAGCCATGTTTGGCGGCTTGCTCGGCCAGCAATTTTTCGCCGACGGCTTGCGCGGCGCGCCAGTCGAGAGAGGGATGCGGCTTTGGGGACCGCGACTTCATCGCGCTTCTCATTTCGGTCGATGGATGAAAGTCGAAGAGCGTCTTCATCACCGGCTGATAGACCGACTTCATGTTGAACAGGACGCCCGACCAGGCGAAGATGAACAACGCGGGCCACAGCCACAGTCCGTTCGCCCGATGCAGGTCGAAGTTGAGCCGGTAGTCGCTTGCGCCGCGCTTGATCGTCCAGGCCGTTTTCCACTTGCGCCAGAAGCCCGAAACGGAGACCGGCAGAGTGAGATAAAATCCGACGAAGCAGTCGATCGTCCACAGAACCGCGACGACGCCGAGGATTTGTATTCCGAAGGGCGCGATCGGCGCGAGCGTCCAGTGCAGCTGAAATATGAAAGGCGTGAGATTGACGAGCCCTTCCGATAATACGCCATAGCGACGGCGGCCGAGCTCGTTTCCCGTCCAGGGATCGATAAAAATTTGCGTGGCGGCCGGAAGCTGAAGTTGGAGTGTGAGGAGGGTCAGCAGGCCGACCTTGCCCGGCTGCAGATCTTTCAGCGTCTCCGGCATGTCCGGCATGAAATTCGCCACCGCCCGATCGGGCGCGTTCATCTGCACATTCACGAATCGCGTATGCGGAGGGGTGAGCAATTCCACCTTTTCCGCGAGCGTCGCGAGATCGAGGCGGGGCGCGCCGGGGCGAGGCGTCGCATAGAGCCGAGGCGCGACAAAGCGCTCGATCTCGTCGTCGAAGGCGAGAAAGCTTCCCGTGAGGCCGACGAGGACGAGAAAGCCCATCATCGACATCCCGACCCAGCGATGCAGAAAAACGAAGATGCTGCGGATCATGGGCGCTGCGCCTCGGCTGGAAAAGCGTTTCGCGCGGATCGCGATGCGATGGGGCGATCCAGGAGCCGTTCGGCTGCGGATCGTTCGGCCATCGGCTCGCGAGACGAGCGGGTATCGTCAGAATTCGAAGCCCAGCGAGCCGCGGACCGCGAAGGGAGCGCCGTAGGAGCGCCACGACGCGAGCGTGAAACCCGTCGGCGGCTTCGAGTTCACATAGGCGTCGGTGTAATAGGTCTTGTCGAAGAGGTTGGTGACGTTGACTTGCGCCTTGGTTTTCAGTCCGTCGATTTCCCAACTATACGCCGCCATCAAATCGACAGTGCCCCAAGAGGCGAGCAGCGGAGGATCGATGGAATAGAGGCCGCTCTTGTAACCGATCGGTTGCGAGCCGTGATAGGTGTAATAGGCGCCGACCTTCAATCCTTTCAAGAATGTTTCCTGAAATTCGTAGGTCGTGGACAGGCTGGCGAGATTGCGCGGGACGTTGGGCAATCGCTGTCCAGGTCGTAGGCCGCTCTGCGCGCCGCTGGCGACGCGGACGTCCTGATTCGTGTAGGTGACGATCACATTCCAGCCGGGCAGAATCTCGCCTTGAATATCTACCTCCGGCCCGGCGCTGTGCGCTTCGCCGACGACGATGGAGCATCCGCCGGTGGCGGCTCCGCCGCAGACATGCGTCGGATCCGGATCGGAAATCGGAATATTCGTCTTGGTAAGATCGTAATAATCCGCCGAGAGACGCAGCCTTCCGTCGAAAAATTCGAATTTGGCGCCGGCCTCCCAGCTTCTGGCGTTCGAGGGCGGCGAGAGCTTGCTGTCGGGATAGACGATCCCGCCGTTCGCTGCGAAGCCTTCCGTGTAATTGCCGTAGAGGCTCACCCACTCTTGCGGGCGCCACAATAGGCCGAAGCGCGGCGTGACGCGCTCCGCCTCGGTCGACGGCACGATCGAGGTCGACCCGAATGGAACGCCCACCGAAACGGCGAGCGTGCGCGACACGCTCTCTTGACGGACGAATTGGTATCGCGCGCCGGCCATGAGGTGGAAGCCGTAGGCAAGCTCGATCTGATCCTGCGCATAGGCGCCGGCGGAATCCTGTCGGCTGAAATAGGTCTGGCCGGCATAGGCCTGTGTCGCGGTCGGAAAGCCGGGATGAGCTGGAGCGGCGAGGCTGATGAGCGACGCTCCCCAGAAAACCGGGGGACGGTATTCGTCATAGCTCGTTCGATAGAAGTCGCCGCCGAGCAGCAGCGTGTGCTTCATGGCGAGCAGCTCGAAATGCCCGAGAAGATTGAGATCGGTGGAAAAGCCCGCTTGCGAGCCTTGGCTCACCAGAGCGCCGCGCGTGAGTGTCGGGTTGGCGCCGCCGGAGACGCCCGCCCCCGGGAGAGCGAAGGTCGCGCCATAGTCCATCCCGGTATAGGCGACGCGCTGCTTGATCGACCAGTCATTGTCGAACTTGTGCGACAAAGTCAGCGCGGCGAATATGGACTCGGTGTGCGAGGGCGAATTCTCCTGATAATTGATGTTGCGCGGAAGCGTGACGAAGGATCCCCTGTAGAGCAGCGCATAGGGTCGAAACACGTTCGTGACGTCGTTGTTATATTCCATCTCCGCCTTGATGGAGGTCCGCTCATCGAGATTCCATTTTATGACCGGCGCGACGAAGACATTCTGACCGTGAACCAGATCGACGATCGAGCCATAGGGCGCGCCATTGTTCTCATAGGACGCTGTCAGCCGGTAGAGCACGGATTTGTCCGGCGTGAGCGGACCGGTGGCGCCGATATTGGTGCGATAGAGCGCGAGCGAGCCGATCTGCTGCGTCGCGGAATAATGAGGCTTCTCTTGCGGTTCCGCGGTCGTGACATTGATGATGCCGCCGGGCTCGGACAGGCCGTAGAGGATGGCGGCCGGGCCTTTGAGCACTTCTATGCTCGCGACATTGCCGAGCTGCCGTGCGCCCGTCGTGTCGATGTTGCCGTTCCTGTCGATGCGGAAGCCGTCGCGATAAAATTGCTGGCTCGAGAAGCCGCGTATGAAGACGCCGCTGTCTCGCGAGAAGCCCGAGTTCGCCGCGCCGGTGGCGACATAGACGCCGCTGACGTTGCGCAGCGCCTCGGTGAGATTGATGGCCTGCTGATCCTCGAGCGCCTTCTGCGTGATCGCCTGCACATTGACCGGCGTGTTCATGACCGGCGTGTCGGTCTTGGCGCCGATGGAGACGACCGGCGTGACGTAGGAATTCTCCGGTGTGAGGCCCTTGCCGCCTTTCCCATCGCCGCTCGCCGGCCGCTCCGCGCCGATGTCGATTGGGGGCAGGGCCTCCGCGCCGGCGTCGCTGCGCACGCCATTGTCCGCCTGCGCCAGCACGATCGACACCGACTTTCCATTCGCGTCGAAGCGATAGGTCAGGCTCGTCCCCGCCAGCAGCCTGTCCAGCGCCTCGGTCAGGGAATAAGCGCCGAAAAGGCCGTCCGTGCGCCAGCCGCGCGTCGCTCCGGCGGGATAGAGGACATGCACATTGCTCTGATCGGCGATTTCGTTGAGCGCGCCGCCAAGCGTGCCCGGCGCGATGCTGTAGTCCCGCACGACGCCGAGGCGATCCTGGGGCGCGACGGACGCCTGCGCCGGAGAGGAGGGCGCCGGGGCCGCGACGGCGGCGGCGCCGACCGCCGCCGCTAAGACTGCCGAGCTCACCTTATTGTCTCTCCATCCGCCGCTTCGGATCGCGTGATCCGCCCACCTGCGCTTCGACCTCTCCTCGACCATCGCCGCATCCCCTGCTCAGGTTCGGGGAACGAGAAAAGGTTCCCTCACCTGGAACACGCATGGGGGCGCCCCAGCGGAACCTCGGGCGTCAAAATTATTTTTGGCGCGGTGCGCGCGTCCGGCGTCCGGCAGAGTCATTCATGTAGGATGATAAGGTAATCCGTGAGTCGCAGCGCCTTCAGGCCGAGATAGGCTTCGATCTCGCGGAGGGCCTGCCCGGGATCGCCGGCGTCGAACACGCCTGTCACGCGCTGGCCGCAGACGGAGGCCGGAACGCAATAGACGGCGCCGAGCCGATAGCGCCCGAGCGCTTCCAGCACGCTGCCGAGGGGGCGGTCCTCGAAGGTCAGCTTGCCGCGCCGCCAAGCTGTGGCCGTCGCCAGACGCGCCGGGGTCGGCGGCGCGGCGCGGGCGATTCCGTCGAAGACCGTCTCCTCCCCCTCTGAGACCAAAGTCTCCGAGCCGCCGCTCGCGACGCGGACGCTATGCTCGGTGACGGCGACGCGGACGCCGTCGGTTTCGAGCGCCACGTCGAAGGAGGTGCCGCGGGCGGTGACGGTCCCGCCCCGCGCCTCGACGACGAAAGGCCGCTCCGGGGCGGGCGCGACTTCGAACCAGGCCTCGCCATAGAGCAGCGCGATCCGGCGCTGCGCGCTCTCGTAACGGACAGCGATGGCGGAGCGGGCGTTGAGATGAACGTGTGACCCGTCCTCGAGCGTCACGAGATGCGTCTCGCCGATCGCCGTCCGGTGATCGGCCCGCCGAGCGAGATAGACATCTGCGGGCGCGAGCCAGAAGGCGAGCAGCGCCGCCGCGATACCCGCTAGAATGAGACGGCGCCCGCCCTTGGCGCCGCCTCGCGCGACGGTAGGCTCCTCCTCCAGCCGATCGAGCTCGTCGCATATGCTTTCGATCTCGAGAAACGCTGCGCGGTTCTCCGGCGCGGCGAGCCACATCTCGAATTGCGCGGTCTCCTCCGGCCTCAGCCGCGCCGAATGCCGGCGGACCCACCAGTCGATCGCCGCCTCATGGGCGTCGTTCTCGTCAGGCTCGTCACCCGGCTTCACGCTCTTCTCCTTGATGGAGCTGTGAAGCGGAGGGCGTTCGGCCGCCATGTCTTCGTGAGCCCCTCACCAGAGGGACGCCCGGAGCGGGGCCAACGGAACCTTGCGCTCATTTTTTGATCGCCTCGCGGCAGCGCGCGAGGGCGAGGCGCAGATGCCTCCGCACCATGCTGTCGGAAATGCCTAGCCTCTGCGCAATTTCTGGCGCCGCCATTTTCTTCACGAAGCACAGCACGAAGACGTCGCGGCAACGCGGCGGAAGCTCCGCGACCGCAGCGCGAAAGAGGCGCGCGCGCTCCTCGCGCTCGAGGCGCTCTGCGGGCGTCTCTTCCGCCGCAGGAGCGTCGACCCGGTCTCCCGGAAAAGTCAGCCAGCTCGATTCGAACTTTCGCCTCCGGGAATGATCCCGGGCGAGATTGCTCGCGATCTTCCGCAGGAAGAAGAGCGGCGAGGCGATCGAGCGGTGTTCGCCGCGCCGCACGAGCCTCACAAAGGTCTCCTGCACCAGATCTTGCGCGTCGGTTTTTCCGACCCTCTTGCTCAGGAAATCCAGGAGCTCGTCTTGATGCTGCTCGAAGAGTTCTCCGACGGGCCGAGGTTTGGTCTCGAACATCTGAACCTTCCGCGATGACGGCGGTCAGCGATGAGCGCCGCGCTGAGCGCGGCGCAGGCGGGACAGCGTCGCCGATCAGAAGGGTGGACCCGAGGCGGACCAAGCGCTGCCCCAACCGCTAATTCTCGTCAGGCGACGCTCGTTCGAGCCGGAGGCGCGTCGGATGCCGTCGGTCGGTACGATCGGCCACGCCGAACCGATCTCCGGCACAACGGCCGAGATAGGGGAACCGCCGCCGATCAGGCAGCAATTGTCGGGACAGTCGGCCGGATCGCGCGGGCCCGGGGCCTGGCCGACGTCGCGATCGGCGGCGCAGATTTGGACGACGACCCGGACTTGCGGCTCTAACGTCTCGTATCGATCGACGGCATGCGCTCCGCGTCGACCGGCGTCCACAAATTGAAAGACGAGCAGGACCGCCGCGATCAACGCCATGATCGTCGCATATCGGGGGGAACTCCCCCATGTCCGTCGCCTCGACATGGGCGCATTGTTAGGTAGGCAGAGCTCGAGCGTCAACAATCGGATGAAATGCGCCTGGAATGTCCGCTGACGGCGGTATCGGACGTCGGCCACGCGGAAGGGACGGGGCGGTCATGGGTCACAGTTCCTCCTTCGCCGTCGGGAACGGGGAACTGGCGCCACAGGTGGCCCCTGGCGTCGCGCTCTAAAGGCGACATTCGATAAGCGCGCATCGAGGCGGAAGACGCGCTATCGCCGAATTCGTGACAATTTCGGCCACTGTCAACGCCCAATGGTCTCCGTAGGGGCCAGGCGCGACGGAAATGCCATCTTGAAGGTCGCGCCTCCGCCGATCGTATCCTCGATCCAGATGCGGCCGCCATGGGCCGCCATCAGCTCTTTCCCGATCGCCAGGCCGAGGCCGCTTCCGGTCGCGTCGCTGCTCTTGCGCCAGAAGGGCTCGAAAACTCTGTCCCGATCCTCGGGCGCGACGCCGGCGCCATGATCGACGACCGATACCGAAGGCCCGTCATCGACGATGACCATGATCGCCCCGCCCGATGGTTCCGCCCGCAAGGCATTGTCGATGACATTGGAGACGATCGACTCGATCGCCATGCGGTCGCCTCTGATCGTGACGGGCGCGGCGGATGTGACGAAATCGATCTGTCGATTGCTGCGATAGGCTAGGAGAAGCGCGTCGGAGACGATGGCTTGTGTCGTCTCCACGAGGTCGAACCGCTCGAAAGCATCCTCGGCGTGAGCGCCGATGCGGGAGACCGCGAGCAATTGCTCGACGATGTTGCGGATGCGTCGCGCATCCCGCTTCAGATCGGTCTTCAACGTCGGCTCCTCCGGCGCGTCGAGCCGCGCGCTCAAAATGGCGACCGGCGTGCGCAGCTCATGCGCGGCATTGGCGGTGAAGCGGCGTAGAACCATGGCGCCGTCGTCGAGACGCTGCAAAGCCTCGTTGAGGGCGGTCGCCAAGGGCGTGAATTCCTCGGGACATTCTTCGTCCGGCAGGCGCTGATGCAGAGAGTCGAGATCGATCCGCGTCACCGCCTCGGCGAATTCATGGATCGGCGCGAGGCCGCGCTGCACAGAGAACCACATAACGACCACGCCGAACGCCAATGGAGTGACGAGATAATAGATGTGACGCCAGGACTCGTGCACGAAAGCCGAGACCATGTCGGCCCAGCTCGTCTTATGTCCATAGATCAAAATCTGCAGACGTCCGAAAGGCGTGTCGCTCTTTTGCACGATTACTTGATCGTCGGGCGTCTCGCTTCGCGGGAGCGAAAGCTGCATCCAGTTCGGCTTGTAGCGCAGCAGGGCCGAAAAATCGGCGGCGAGCGCGGGGGACGAGCCGGGAGCGACCCATTGCCGCTCCGAATCGAACACGGCATAGCGCAGGTCGGGGTTCTTCGCCGTTTCCGCGCGGAGGGCCGCACTCTCCCTTATGCGAATATAGCCGTTCTCGTCGCGCACGAGGGAGGCGATAAGCAGCTGCTGGATGCGCGTATAAGCATAAGAGCGCAGATAATCGTCGCTCGCTCCGAGCACGCCATAGTGATCGAGAAACAGCGAGACGACCCAGCCGAAGGCGAAGGCCGATATTTGTGCGGCCACGAGACTCTTCAGCAATTGCGCCGAGAGCGACCGGCGCCGCGTCACGCTGAATCCTCGGTCAGCATGTAGCCGATGCCACGCGCTGTCAAAATTGTCACATTTGCGCCCGGCGACGAGAGACGCTGGCGCAAGCGCGACACGAGCGTGTCGATCGCATTGGCCTGCACCTCGTCTTCCGAGCTGAACACTTCGTTGAGCAGAGCCTCTCGCGTCACCACGCGATTGGCGCGTCGGATCAGCGCCTCGAGCAGATTGAGCTCGCGGCGGCGCAGGGGCAAGGGCTTGTCGTCGATGGTGAGCGCCCGTGTCTCGGGATCGAAAGAGAGCGCGCCGACGCGGATGGGCGGCAGAACGGCGCTGCCAGGACGCCTCAGACAAGCGCGCACGCGGGCGATGAGCTCCTCGCCCTGAAAGGGCTTGGTGAGATAATCGTCTGCGCCGGCCTCGAGGCCGGCCACTTTGCTGGTCAGCGAGTCGAGCGCGGTCAGCATCATCACGCGCGCGCCGGGACGAAGCGCTCGAATGCGTGGAATGAGCTCGGCGCCGTCGCCGTCCGGCAGGCGCCGGTCGAGCAGATTGAGATCGTAGACGAACTGCCGCGTCGCCTCTTCCGCCTCACGGATCGACGTCGCATGATCGACCACGAAGCCCGCGCCTTTGAGCAGGGAGGACAGGAGCCGCGACATGTCCGGCTCGTCCTCCACCAACAGGATTTTCACTGGACGCCGCTCCAGCTTTTCGATCGCCCGCCTTGATCCGAAGTCGTAGCATGGCCGGATTGTTGCCGTAAAGCCACAGTCCGTCAGAAGATCTGCGACGGTGGGACTTTGACAGACTGATGATAGGTCGCCTCTTTAGCTTTCGCCATAATCGATGTGGAAGCGGCGGCGGATGACGAAGCGCGGGACCGAACGAAGGACGAGCCGAATTCGGTGCGCGTCACTGCGTGCGACGATCATCGGCGCCCTGGCCTTCGTCCTGCTTATCCAAATCTTCGCGGCCGGCGCCGCGCTCGTTCCCAGACACACATCCGAACACACGATCGCCGCTGGCGGCGCCATCGAGCGATTCTGCGCCGCAAACGAGAGCGGCCATGCGAAGGCCGATCACAGCCCGAGCTGCATGCTGTGCTGTGGATGCCGCGACGCCACTATTCTGCCCCCGCGCGAGCCCGGCGCCGTCGCCGCACTGCGCAGACCCATCGCAAGCGCGGCGAGCATGCCTTTCATCCGCCGCGCGCCATCGCTCGCCCCAGAAAGTGGATGGGCGAGTTCCTGGTCCTCGCAGGCGCCACCCGCCCGCTCCTGACAAATCGATACGAGTGGCGTTCGCGCCGCACTTACCTCGATCCGCGTGGGCTCGACGCACCGCGCCAGGAGCAATGACAATATGACTCGCACAACGCTTTCGCACGGCGTCTCTGCCTACGCGCTCGGCATCGGCATCCTTACGACCGCAGCGTCGGCGCAAGAGGCCTTGCCGACGATCGATATCGGATCGTCGAGCGCGGGATCGCGCACGACCATCTCCTCGCCGGCATCCGCAAATCAGACGGGCTACGCGCGCACGACGAGCTCCGCCGCGACCAAGACTGAAACGAAGCTTCTCGATACGCCGCAGTCGGTTCAAATCATTCCGCACGAAGTAATCGAGGACAGGCAGGCCATCAGCCTCCAAGAAATCGTTCAAAACGTATCGGGCGTTCAATTAGAGAATAGCAGCAATCCTTACGATCAATTCCTAATTCGTGGCTTCAGCAACGGATATGGAAGAATCAACCGAAACGGCCTTCGCATGGAAGGCCTGATCGGCGCGACCGAAGCCGCGTTCACAGATCGTGTCGAGATTGTGAAAGGGCCGAACTCTATGCTCTATGGCCGCATCGAGCCCGGCGGGCTCGTCAATGTGGTGACGAAACGCCCGCAGGAAACGTTTTCAGCGAATGTCAGCGAGCAGTTCGGCAGTTGGGGGCTTTCCAGAACCGTAGCCGACGCAACCGGGCCGGTCGATGACGAGAAATCGGTGCTCTATCGGCTCATGGCCGTCTACGACCGTGCAGATTCCTTCGTAAATTTTGATCATCGAGACAATGGCGCAGCCGCTCTATTCCTGACCTTCAGGCCGACCGAAAGGTTCGAAGCCAATGTGCAGTTCGAGCATTATCAAAAGAAAATCGCGAGTGACGGCAGCTGGATTCCCGTCGACGCGCGAACCGGTCGGCCGTTCGTTCTACCGAGAAGCTTCAGCATGGCGGATCCATCCAAATGGTCGGACTTTCCGACCGTTGTGCATCGGACCATCTACGCCTTCGATTGGACATACAAATTCGACGAAGACTGGAAAATCGTCAACCGCTTCAATTATGTCGACAATGACGAGAATCAGAATGGGCTCGGTTTCGGCGGCTTCGACGGCGTCAACATCTATCGGACGCCGTGGATCGCCAACTTCAAGCGAGCGATGTTGAGCGCGAATCTCGACGTCACCGGCAAGACGACGACAGGACCGTTCGATCACAATTTGCTCGTTGGGGCGGACTGGTTCAGCTATCAAGACGACCTTCTGAATTCACCCAGCAGCTATGACGGTCTCCCGCTCAATATCTTCGCGCCCGCCTATGGGAATGTCTCGGCAGCATGGCGTCTCGTCGCCGACTCCGGGCGCTCGAATGTGACGTGGCGGACGCGATCGAAGAATTTCGGCGTCTATGCCCAGGATCAGATTTCGTTCTGGGATGACCGAGTTCACCTGCTCCTCGGAGGTCGATGGGACACTGCCGACCAGCATTTTCCGACTGTTTACGGGGACCCGTTCGCGTCGTGCTATCCGTATTGCACTGGCTATCCATTGAAGCGCTATGCCGACACCACGCCTCTTTCGCCGAGAGCCGGACTCGTCTTCAAAGTTGACGAAACGACGTCGCTCTATGGCAGCTACGTCCGATCTTCGGGAACCAACAATGGCTACACGAGCGACGGCTCCGTCATTCCTCCAGAACGAGGCCTGCAATGGGAAGTCGGCGCGAAAAAGCAGTTTTTCGATGGTAGGGTCATGGCCTCGGTCGCTCTGTTCGATCTCAGAAAAAAGAATGTGCTGCAAGCGGACCCGCTTCGGCCGGGCGTCAGCGTGCCTGTCGGCGAAGTCACGAGCCGCGGCGTCGAATTCGATATCTCTGGGCAGATCACCGATAATCTCAATGTGATCGCGTCCTATACCTTCGACTCCGTGAAGATCACCAACGACAATAACAACGGCAATGTCGGCAAGCGCTACTACGGCGTCGCCCCGAATGTCGCCAATCTTTGGGCCAAATGGGATACGGCGCCCGGAGCCGCGGAAGGATGGGAGTTCGGTGGCGGCTTCTACGCCATGGACAATCGGTGGGGTGACAATGCAAATAGCTGGCTCATGCCCGGCTACATCAAATTCGACGCCATGGGCGCCTATCGGACGACGCTTTTCGGACATGGCGTGACTGCGAGGCTCAACGTCAAGAATCTCACGGATCGGAGATATTTCACCAACGCGGGCGGCTGGGTCCCTGCCGCACAATATGGTCAGCCTCGCACATTTATGGGCGAGATCGCCTTCAAATGGTAAGCCTCGAGCGCGCTCGCTCCTTGGCGCGTTCTCACCCAATCGTTCGAAGAGGCGGCATGATGCGTGCAATCTTCGTCTTCCTGCATCGCTGGGCGGGACTCGCCATGGCGGCATTTCTGATCCTCGTCGGAATCACGGGAAGCATTCTCGTCTTCCTGCCCGAATTGAATCAATGGGTGACGCCGAACCTCTATCCCGGCCGGCATGACGGAGCGGAGCTTTCCGCCAGCGCGCTGCTGCGCCGCGCCGAGGAGCTCACGCCGCAAGCACGCCCGACGCGAATCTTTTTCGCGGCGCCCGGAACGGCGATCGTCTCCTTCGAGACGAAGCCTAGCGCGCCGGAGATCGACGCTCTCTATCTCGATCCAGTCAGCGGGGACGCGCTCGGCCGCGTGAAGCAGAAGGGCCTGCCGGAAAGCCTCGGCGATGTCTTGCCGTTCATCGACCGTCTGCACTGGTCTCTGGCGCTCGGCCCTTGGGGCGAGTGGCTGCTCGGCGTCGTCGCTCTCACCTGGACGATCGACTGCTTCATCGCCTTCTATCTCACTTTACCCGCCAATCTCCTGCGCCGGCGCGGCTTCCTCGCGCGCTGGAAGTCCGCTTGGTGTTGATTTCCACTGAGAGCTGACCCAGGCAGCACGGGTTTTTCCACCGAGAACTGACCCATGTTCGAACCTTTCCCCCTCGACCGTCGCGGGGGACCTGGGAGTGATCGACATGGAGTTATTGAGCGTCATCCGACGCTGGCGATATCGGCAGGAGTTCTCGATCCGAGAGATCGCGCGACGCACGGGGCTGTCGCGCAATACCGTGCGCAAATACCTGCGCTCGGACAGCGTCGAGCCGCGGTTCGCCACGCCCGATCGACCGAGCCGGCTCGACCCGTTCGCCGACAAGCTGGCGCACATGCTGCGTCACGAGGCCGCAAAGTCGCGCAAGCAGAAGCGGACGGTCAAACAGTTGCACGCGGATCTGGTCGCCCTCGGCTACGACGGCTCCTACAATCGCGTGGCGGCCTTCGCGCGGGAGTGGAGGGCGGCGCGGCATCGGGAGCAGCAGACCTGCGGGCGCGGCGCGTTCGTGCCGCTGACGTTTCTACCCGGCGAGGCGTTCCAGTTCGACTGGTCGGAGGATTGGGCGATCATCGCGGGCGAGCGGACGAAGTTGCAGGTCGCCCAGTTCAAGCTCTCCTACAGCCGCGCGTTCTTCCTCCGCGCCTACCCGCAACAGACGCATGAGATGCTGTTCGACGCTCACAATCACGCCTTCCGCGTGCTGGGCGGCGTGCCCCGGCGAGGCATTTACGACAATATGAGCACGGCGATCGACAAGGTCGGGCGCGGCAAAGAGCGCCAGGTCAACGCCCGCTTCGCCGCCATGGTCAGCCATTTCCTGTTCGAGGCCGCATTCTGCAATCCGGCCTCCGGCTGGGAAAAGGGGCAAATCGAGAAGAACGTTCAGGACGCTCGTCACCGCCTCTGGCAGCCGATCCCGAGCTTTCCGTCGCTGGCGGCGCTCAACGACTGGCTGGAGGCGCGATGCCGCGAGCTGTGGGCCGAGATTCCGCACAGCGCGCAGCCGGGGACGATCGCGGACGCTTGGCGCGAGGAGGTTCCGCAGCTGATGCAGCCTCCGCGGCCATTCGACGGCTTCGTCGAACACACCAAGCGGGTCACGCCGACGTGCCTGATCCATCTGGAGCGCAATCGCTACAGCGTGCCGGCCTCGTTCGCCAATCGCCCCGTCAGCGTGCGGGTCTACCCCGAGCGCGTCGTCGTCGCCGCCGAGGGGCAGATCGTGTGCGAGCACGCCCGCGTCTTCGCCCGTTCGCATAACGACAAGAGCGTGACGGTCTACGACTGGCGGCATTATCTCTCCGTCATCCAGCGCAAGCCGGGCGCGCTGCGCAACGGCGCGCCCTTCGCCGAACTGCCGGTCGCCTTACGGACGCTGCAACAGCGCATGCTCGAGAAGCCGGGCGGCGACCGTGAGATGGTCGAGATTTTGGCTCTGGTCCTACAGCACGACGAGCAGGCCGTGCTGACCGCCGTCGAACTGGCGTTGGCGGCCGGCGCGCCGACCAAGACGCACATCTTGAACCTGTTGCATCGCCTGGTGGACGGCAAGCCGGTCGACGCGCCGCCCGTGAAGCCGCCCAATGCGCTGACGCTCACCACCGAGCCGCAGGCCAATGTCGAGCGNTACGACGCGCTGCGCAAAGGTCGGGAGGCGCGCCATGCGTCATAATCCTGCCGCCGGCGCCATCGTCATCATGCTGCGCAGTCTCAAAATGCACGGCATGGCGCAAGCCGTCAGCGAGCTGACCGAGCAAGGCTCCCCGGCCTTCGAGGCGGCGCTGCCGATCCTGTCGCAACTCTTGAAGGCGGAAACCGCCGACCGGGAGGTGAGATCGATCGCCTACCAGCTCAAATCCGCGCGGTTCCCGAACTATCGCGATCTCGCCGGCTTCGACTTCGCCAGCAGTGAGGTCAACGAGGCGCTCGCGCGCCAGCTTCATCGCTGCGAGTTCCTCGAAGATGCGCATAACGCCGTCCTGGTCGGGGGACCTGGCACGGGCAAGACGCATCTGGCGACAGCAATCGGCGTCCAGGCGATCCAGCATCACAGAAAGCGCGTGCGGTTCTTCTCCACCGTCGAGCTCGTCAACGCGCTCGAAACTGAAAAGCACCAAGGCAAGTCGGGCCAAGTCGCGGCGCGGCTCGTTCATTCCGATCTCGTCATCCTCGATGAGCTCGGCTACCTGCCGTTCAGCGGCTCCGGCGGGGCGCTGCTGTTCCATCTGCTGAGCAAGCTCTACGAGCGGACCAGCGTCATCATCACGACGAATCTGAGCTTCGGCGAATGGGCCGCCGTCTTCGGGGACGCCAAGATGACGACGGCTCTGCTCGATCGCCTCACTCACCGCTGCCACATCCTCGAAACCGGGAACGACAGCTTCCGGTTCAAGGACAGCTCGGCGACGGCGGACAAACCTGCAAAGGAGAAGACCAAAACTTGACGACCGACTGACCCGCAAGCCATCTTCAACCCGGGTCAATTCTCAATGGAAATCCTGGGTCAAATCTCGACGGAAATCGACAATCCGGCATGCAGGCGGCGCGAATCTCAGGCTTTCGTATGGAGCGTGAGAACATTGCCAGCGACGCCAAGGGAAAAGGCGCAAGCGGCTCCCACCGCGAGGCCGAAAGTACCAATGCGCGGGAGAGGGGCGGACTGCTCCGTAGCAGCGACGAAGCGGGTGTAATGCTCGTGGAGCGAAGGGCGAACCATCGCCGTTGCAAACGGACCAACCGGCTTCAAGGGCGCGGTTTGAGCCCGATCATCGTATCGGTTGAAATGCGATTTTGAATGTCGCTCCTCCGCCCGGCGTCTCCTCGATCCAGATACGTCCCCCGAGCTTGTCCAAAAGCTCCTTGGTGATGGCGAGCCCCAATCCCGTTCCCGGAAGGGCGTCGCTCTTCCGCCAAAATGGTTCGAAGGCCGTCGCCTGATCGGACGGCGAGAGCCCCTCCCCATGGTCGATCACCTCGACGACAGCATCAGAACCAACCCGCACGAGCACTGTTCCTCCAATCGGCTCGGCTCGCAAGGCGTTGTCGACGATATTTGCGATGACGCATTCGACCGCGCGAAGATTGCCTCTGACTTTCGGAGAAGGATCGCTTGCCTCGAACTCGATGGAGCGTTCGCACCGCAATGCGAGCAGGACATGACGGGATACGATCTGACGAACGGCCTCGGCGAGATCGATGATCTGATCGAGTGGAAGCTGGCTTTCGGCCAAACGAGACGCGACGAGCATCTGCTCGACCACCACTTGCAGCCGACCGGCGTCGCGCAGGAGATCGCTCTTGAATGTAGGGGTGTCTTCCCTATCCTCTATGCGCGCGCGCAGGATCGCCAGGGGCGTGCGCAGCTCATGCGCGGCGTTCGCGAAATAGCGACGCAGTCGGGTCGCGCTGGCGTCGAGGCGCGACAGCGCCTCGTTGACGGCTCTGACAAGCGGCGCCGCCTCCGAGGGAACGTCTGTGGTCGAAAGACGCGCGTCGAGCGATTCCAAATCGATGCGCGAGGCTTCCTGTGACAAGGAGCGCAGAGGAGCCAATCCACGCCGCACGGCGAACCAGGCCGCTCCGATCGACAGCAGAGTGGTCGAAACTATATCGACCGATGACCATCGGAATTCATCAGCGACAGCATATAGAAGGTCGATCCATTGAAATTTCTCCCCGTAGACTGCGATTTGAAAAGTTCCATAAGGCGTCTTCTTGGCGTCGGCGTATCCGTGAGGGGCCGACGTCAGAGCGGAAGGAAGAGAGAAATGCGTGTGAGTGGAGTTGACTCTGATCGCGCCAGACAGCGTCTCCGCGAGCTCTGGGGAGGAACCCGGGAGCGCCTCGTATTTTTTTACATCGAAGGCCGCATATTTCAAGTCGGGCGAGCGCTCGAGCTCGGCGCATAGCGCCTCGGTCGGCGCGAGCCGAATTTGGCCGTCCGCTCCTTCGAACAGCGAGTCGATCACCAGCCGTCCGACTCGATGGACGGCGAAGTCGTCGATGCTCGTATCGACGAACCACAAATGGGTCACGCCGAGGCCCATGATCGACAATTGCGCGACGACGAAGGCTATGAACTGCACTGGGACCAGATAGCAAACGACGCGTAGCGCGAGTGAGCGGCCGATCGTCATTTCGGTCTCTTGGATGACGCGTCGGTTATCATATACCCCAAGCCTCTGGCCGCGTGAATGAGAACGCCGGCGTTCAGCTCGGTCAGGCGCGCGCGCAGCCGCGAAGCGAGCTTCGTCAGCGCGTGCTCTTCTATGTCTTCGTCGAGCCCGTAAATCGCCGAAACCAAAGCCTCGCGCGAGACGATGCAGTCGACACGCCGGATCAGCGCGTCCAGAAGAGCAAGCTCACGGCGAAGCAGCACGACCGGCTCACCACCGACAAAAGCGGTACGCGTCTCTAGGTCGAACGAAAGCGCGCCGACTTCCACTGGCGGCGCACGCTCGCCTCCGGGCCGTCGCAAGCTCGCGCGAATACGCGCCATCAGCTCCTCTATGGCGAAAGGCTTGACGAGATAGTCGTCTGCTCCCGCGTCCAATCCCTCGATGCGGCTGTCGATCGCGTCCAGGGCCGTCAGCATCAATATCCGGCTTCCCGGATGCTTGCCCCGAATGCGCGCCACCAGGGACAGTCCATCGCCGTCCGGCAGGCGGCGGTCGAGCACGGCAATCGCATAGGATTGCTCGTCCAATGCGGCATCCGCCTCGTGAATCGTGCCAAAAGTGTCGATGGCGTAGCCCGCCTGTCGAATTCTCTTGGCGACACTGGTCGCCAGTTCCGGTTGATCCTCGACCAATAAGATACGCATGGGCGCCGCTCCCAAGATCCCCGGCCCGCGTGAATGGGCCGACCGCCATTCCATAGGGAAGCGTCCAAAAGTTGCAAGAAAGCAATGGCCAGACATCGGTCCTATCGTGGACTGTGTCATTTGTATCACGATCGCCGTGAATTTTCGGCTATTCTCGCCGGGTCATCTTCGCAAGACGTTCGTGCCTTATCGTGCGCCGACCGCCACCGTGGTCGAGAAGGCCGAATTGATTGTCCTGGAGATTGACCAAAGCATGATGCCAGCGAGGACGACAGGGCGGGAGACCGTGCGCCGTCTGTCCGCGAACCGGCTTCGCGTCGTCATCGCTTGTCTCCTGGCCGTCGTGATAGCCCTTCAGGCGCTTGCGGCGATCGGTCTGCCGTTTCGACCCTGGGGCCAGCCGAAAGGCGATACGGTCCTTCTCGCTTCGGGCGCTTCCATCGCTTGCGCGAAATGGGGGCTCGGCGGCGGCTCCGGCGACACGCGACATCATCTCGACGACTGTTGCATCCTTTGCGGCGGATGCGACGCCGATTGCGCACCGGCTCTTCTGGTCCTCGCGGACAGCGAGCCTGTCGACACGATCAGCGCCCGATCGTCCCGGATTCCTGCTTCCGCGCAAGTCAGACCGCCTGCGGGCTGGGCGAGCGCCTGGTCGTCGCGCGCGCCGCCGCATTTTTCCTGATCCGATCCATCGAATGGTCCGAACGGACCGCACTCGCACGATCTCGGTTCAAACGGCCGACAGTGGCCGCATCAGGGACAAATCATGACGCCTTCTCGACTGCTGCGCGGCGTTTCCGCTGGCGCCTCAACCTTTGTGCTCATGTCCGTCGCGCTCGCCCAAGAGGCGCTGCCGACGATCGACGTCGGCGCGGACAGCGCCGCGCGCGCCAACGCGACCACTCCCTCACGGGCTGCTCCGGGCGACGCCCTCGGCAGTCCGAGCTACGCCGCTCCGAATGCGAGCTCGGCGACGAAGACAGACACGCCGATCTTCGTCACGCCGGCGTCGATTCAGGTCGTGCCCCGCGCCGTCATCGACGATCGCAAGGCGAGCTTCGTCACGGAGGCGCTCCAGAACGTCAGCGGCGTCTGGTTCGAGCCGGCGCTCGGCGGGAATGCGGTCTACAATATTCGCGGATTCCGTACCTTCTCGATATTCCGCAATGAGTTGCGCGCCGGCCCAGGCGCATTCTCCTTCCTGGCGCTCGGGCCTTTGGACACCTCCAATGTCGAGAGCGTCGAAGTGCTCAAGGGTCCCGCCGCCATGCTCTACGGCAAGGGTGATCCTGGCGGCCTGATCTCCCTCAACACCAAGAAGCCATTGGCGACGCCGCACTATTCGGTCGAGCAGCAGATCGGCTCGTCTGCGCTGTATCGAACGCTCGTCGACGCCACCGGCCCGCTGAATGAAGACAAGACGCTGCTCTACCGCTTCACGGGGGCGTTCCAGAGCTATGATTCGACGTCCCGCGACTTCGTCTCCGGGGACGGCTTCGATTTCGCGGGCGCGGTGACCTGGCGACCTTTCGAGCAGACGGAAGTCACCTATGAGGTCGAGGTCTCCAAGCAGCGATTCAAGCAGGATTCCGGCGTCATGACCCTGGGCAATCGGCCGATTGCAATCCCGACAACGCGATACCTTCAAGATCCGAACCAGCCCTACAGCAATTTTCTGACGCTGTTCAACGGCGTCAGCGTCAAACATAAAATCTACGAGAGCGCCGACACGTCATGGACGTTCAACGGCCGATTCCTCGCCCGAAATTTCAAGGACGATGACATTAATCTCGCCCCGGTCGACGGTTTCGCCTATCTCTCCGCTTTCGATCCGGCTAACGGAATCCTGCACCGCAATGTCTTCGCGCAACACTACCACGAGCGCGATTGGGCATGGAACGCCGACGTGATCGGCAAGTTCGACACGTTCGGCGTCAGGCACGAGCTTCTTCTTGGTTACGACTTCAACAAGGTCACGGGCGACTATCGGACCTATGGTGGCGGATTTGTCTCCGACCCGGACCTCGACATCAATGTATGGGCGCCCTGGCGCGGCGTTCCGTCTTGGAAATTCAGCCAGGCGAATCTCGACTTCTGGTGCGCCCAGGTCAACGGCTGCCAGCCCGCCCGGCTCAAGCAACAAAATTCGGGCTTCTATGCGCAAGATCATATCACGCTGTTCGACAGGCTACATATCATCGGCGGCGGACGGTGGGACTACGCCGTGCATGGCTACGGCTATTCGGACTTCTTCGGAAATTCCCCGACCACGATGGAGCAGGTCAATGTTCCAAAATACGGCGAGCATGGATTCAGCCCGCGCGCGGGCGTTCTGTTCGAGGCGACGCCGTGGCTCGCTGCGTTCGGAGACTGGTCGAACTCTTTCGGAGTCAACAACGGCAAGGACGCCAACGGACAACCTCTCCGCCCACAAATCTCCGAGCAATGGGAGGGAGGACTCAAAGGGAAATTCTTCGACGATAGGCTGACGGCGACGCTCGCCTTCTATCAGCTCACCAAGACGAACATAGCGACGGCGGACCTCAGCACGCTCAACACCTCGATCACCGGAAATGTCCGCAGTCGAGGGATCGAGCTCGACATCTCCGGCCGCATCGACGATCATCTCAGCGTGATCGGCAATTATGCGCATACACGGACAAAGATACTGAAGCTCTCCGATTACAGCTCTGATCTCGGGACTTATGTCGACGTCTCCGGGCGTTGGTGGCCGAACGTGCCGCGCAATTCTGGTTCGATCTGGGCGAAATACGACTGGAACGGCTATGCGTCCAGGGAAGGCGCGAGCTTCGGCCTCGGAGTTCGCTATGTCGACATCCGCCAGGGCGACAACCAAAACACGTTTCAGCTTCCCGCCTACGCCGTCCTCGATGCCATGATAGGCTACAAATGGAAATACGAAGGAACAAACTGGAACGCCCAGCTCAATTTCAAGAATCTGACCGACACCAGATATTATCAGGGCGCCGATCAATTCACCAATTTCGACCCGCGTCTTTCGATCTTCCCCGGCGAACGCTTTCAGGTCATCGGCTCTCTCAAAGTCGAGTATTGAAATGATCCGTGCAGCGCTCGTTCGGCTGCATCGCTGGGCTGGACTCGCCATCGCGGGATTCCTGATCGTCGTGGGTCTGACCGGAAGCCTTCTGGAGTTCTGGAACGAAATCAACCACTGGATCACGCCCGCTCTATCCCGGCCCCCACGCCGGGATAGAGTTGGACGCGCTGCGCCTCTCCATATGTGGCTCGAACCTCACGCGCGATTATCATCTGTGCGGCTTCGAGCTGCTGTAGGACGGCATACCGATGAACTATGCCGATGGAGGCGGCGATTTCTACGAGATCGACACCAAATATTTCCGCACGATCGATATCGATAAGGGCGGCAACGCCCTCTCCTTCGGCTCCTCGATATTGGAAGGCGCAATCAATTTCGCTTCGCCCACGGCCAGTACGGCGCTCGCGCCCAACATGCTCGCGATCGACGGCGGCAGCTTCGGCTCCATTCGCGGACAGGCGCAAATCTCGCGCGTCATCGGCGGCTTCGATTTCCTCGTCAACGGAACCTCCTCGCATTCGGACGGGTTCCGCACCCATTCGCAATCCGACTATGTGCAGATCAACGGCAATATCGGCTATCGCTTCTCCAGCAATATCGAGACGCGCTTCTACTTCGGCGCACCAGCCTCTCTAAACCGACAAACGTCGAGCTTCTTCACAATGCGATTCGAACCCGTCCTCATTGCCTGGATATCAGAAGGACTTCGATTTCGCGAACGCTTCACGGCCGAGCCGATCGGCGGAGGCCCGGAACCCGGCGAACATTTCTTCCATCATCGTTCTGACAGCCGCAGGCGCCCGTTCCGGCTGGCCGGCGTCGAAGGGCGGCTCGGGCGCATATTGCGCGATGAGCTGCACGCTTTCGGCGTAAGTGCGGTCGCGCAATTCGCCGACCAGCGCCAGAGCGAAATCGAGGCCCGCCGTCACGCCCTCCGCAGTGATGCGATTGCGATCACGCACGAAGCGGCCGGGCGTCGGCGTCGCGCCGAAAATCGGCAGCAGCGACTTCGCCGACCAATGCGAGGTCGCGCGATAGCCGTCCAGCAGGCCCGCCGCGCCGAGCAGCAGCGAGCCCGTGCAGACCGATGTGACATATTTCGCGCGCGCGCCGCGACTCTTCAGGAAGCGCAATGTCGCCTCGTCCTGCATCGCGGCGAGTGTGCCGGAGGCGCCGCCGGGCACGCAGAGAATATCGAGATCGAGCGGCGCATCGTCGAAGCTCGCGTCCGGCGTGAGCGTCAGTCCCGTGTCGCTGACGACGGGCGTCTTGCTCTTGGCGATTACGAAAGCCGTCGCGCCCATCAGCCCGGTGAGCATGTAATGCGGGCCGATCATGTCGAGCGCGGTGAACTCGGGATAGATCAGAAAGCCGATCTTCTCATTGCCGGACCACGAGGCCGGCATGTTCGACATATCGTGATCGGCCGTGACCTTCTGCGCCGCGCGCGCCTCGAGCGCGCCGCCGGCGACGAGCGCGGCGAACGCCGCCAAAGCTTCGCCGAAACGGCGGCGATCGAGCGTATTCAATGGCCCCTCCTACATTTTCACGGAAACGGTGGCGAAGAATGTGCGCCCCTCTCCCGGCGCGACGCGCCCGGAGAGATAGGGATATTGGGTGTAATAGTGTCGATCGCCGAGATTTTTGGCGGCGATCGAGAAGGTGAAATTCTCGTGCTTGTAAGCGAGATCGGCGTCGAATGTGATGTAGCCCGGCGTCGTCCATGTGCGGCCGAGCTCGACGCGCGAGGATGAGGCGGCATAGAAGCCGGCGCCGAAGGACCAGCCCTGCAGCTCGCCGTCGAAGGCGTAATGGCCCCAGAAACGGCCGGAGTCGCTGGGCGTCCCGACGAGGCGCGCGTTCATATATTGCGTGTTCTCATCGCTCGTGACCTTGGCGTCGATATGGGCGTAGCTGCCGAGGAAAGAGAGATTCGGCGTCGGCTGCCAGACGAGATCGGCCTCGAATCCATGCGAGTTCTGCTCGCCGGTCTGCCTCTGAGTGAGAGAGCCGGACACGGCGGTCGGCACATTGGTGCGGGTGAGATCGAAATAAGCCAGCGTGCCCGAAAGGCCGAACGGACCGTCGAGCTTCACGCCGCCTTCGAGCTGGCGCGACCCTTCGGGCTTCGGCGGCGCATTATTGGCGCCCGAGAAATAGCTGACCCCGCGCAAGCCTTCGGAATAGCTCCCATAGACCGAGAGCCAGTCGGTCAAATCATAGGTCGCGCCGACGCGCGGCAGCACGCGCGTCGCGCTCGCGTCATAGTGAGTCGGCGGCGTGACCGCATTTTCGGTGAAGTGAATATCGACAGTGGCGACGCGCAGCGCGCCGAGGAAATGCAAACGATCGAAGATCGTCGACTGCAATTGGAGGCTCGCTCCGGCGTTCTGATAGCTATTCGCGATTTTAGTGTACACCGCCGTGTCCGCCGCGCCTTCGACCGGCAGCCGAAAGGCCGGGAAATAGGGCGCGCGAAAATCGATCAGCTGCGGGAAGCCGAAGATGGGATCGGCGTCTGTCGCATTATTGCCCGCCATGATACCGTGATCGACGACGCGATTGAAATCGCCGCCGACGAGCAGGCGGTTGCTCGTCGGGCCATAGTCGAATTTCGCGACGAAATTCGAGCTGATCGAGAATTCGGTCAGCTTCTGATCGAGAATGTCGTTCGCGACATAAAATTGCGACGGGCCGCCATAGACGCCGGCGGGGCCGAAATCGATCGCCGTCGGCTCATTGCCGAAGAGGAGCTGCGAAGGCTCGTGGATTTTCGTCACGGAATAGCGCGCCGTGGTGAAAGTGGAGAATGTATCGTCGAAGGCATGATCGAAGCGCGCCGTCACCGACTGCGATTCCGTGGAGGTGGCGGGAAGGCCGGCATTGGCGAGAAAGGCCGAGCGGCGAATGGAACAGAATGAGCGATCGACCGAGCCGACCGCCGGCAAGCCCGGATAATCCTGCTGTTCCCGCCGCGCGACATGGCCCTGCAGCGTGAGCGAGGTTCCCGCATTATTGGTGATGGTCAGCGTCGGATCGAGCGTGTAGCTCTGGCGATGAATCGTGTCGACGATCGACCGCGTGGTCTCGAACTGGCCGGTGAAGCGGAACAGCAGCGTCTTGGAGTCGTTGAGCGGCTGATTGATGTCGAGATAGGGGCTGCCGAAGCGATAGCCGCCGGCGCGCACGCCGACCTCCGCGAACCGATCCGCCGTGGGGAGCTTCGACACGATGTTGACGACGCCTCCGATCGGGTTCGCTCCGCCCTGAAACAGAATATTCGCGGGCCCCTTCAAAACCTCGACTCGCTCGACATTGACGAGCAGATCGCGCTCGCCGAGCGAGCCGTAATTCGGCAATCCATCGATGTAGCGCTCCGCGTCCATGCCGCGCAGCTTGACGCCGAGCCCGCCGGGAAAAAGCGGATCGAGCGGCGTGAGGCCGGAGACGTTGCGGAAAAGCTCGGACTGCGAGATGGCGTTCTGATCGTCGATCAGCTTGCGAGGGACGACGACGACGGAGATCGGCAGCTCCTTCAGCGGCGTGGCCATGCGCGCCACGCGCGCGGTGAGCGCCTGATAGCCGCGCACCGGCCCGGCGGTGGTTTGCTCGACATCCGTGGCGGTCTTTGCGGCGGCCGGGCGTCGCACTTCCGCGGCGATGGAGATGGGTGGCAGCGCCTCTTGCGCGGCGGCGCCGGGCAGGCCGGCCGCGGCGAGGGCGAGCGCGCTGACCGAGCGCAGGGAAAAACGACGATTCATTGGTGGCCTCCTTGTCGCCGCTCTCTCGACGGCGTGAATGTTCTCGGCGTCCGAAAGGAGAGAGAGGCCCGCCAGCCTCCGATCCTCCGATCAGCGCTCTAAGGACGCCGCTTAACCCGAATGTAACGTGAGCGGCGCCTCCATGGCTTTTCGTGGACTGTGGCGCCGAGGCAACAGTCTCGCTCGCGCCCGCTTGCCACCGCCACAATTGGCCGCGATAATCGCAGCTCCCGATTGACGCGAGGCGGCGCCGAAAAATGCGGGTTCTGATGGTGGAGGACGAGCCGGAGATGGCGAAGCTCGTCGCGGGGAAGCTCGCGCGTTCGGGCTTCGTCGCCGATCGCGTCGGCTCGCTCGACGAGACGATGGAGGCGTTGCGACAGCACAAATATTCGCTGGTGCTGCTCGACAGGCGTCTTCCTGACGGCGATGCGGTCTCCATATTGCCCGACATTCGTCGCACGCAGCCGTCGATCCGCATCGTGATGCTGACCGCGCGCAACGCCGTCGAGGACCGGATCGAAGGGCTCGACGCCGGCGCCGATGATTATGTGACCAAGCCTTTCGACGCCAATGAGCTGATCGCGCGCGTGCGCGCCTGCCTGCGGCGTCCCGGCGGCGAGGCGACTCCGCCGATCGCGATCGGCCATATTGTCTTTCATCCCGACACGCGCGATGTCAGCGTCAATAGCGCGCTGGTTCTGTTTCACAAGCGCGAGCGCGCCTTGCTGGACATTCTGCTGCTCAACGCAGGGCGCGCCGTGCTGCGCGACCGTCTGCTCGCGGAAATCTACGGTTTTGCCGACGATGTGCAAGCCACCGCGCTCAGCATGCTGGTCTCGCGCCTGCGGCGCCGGCTGCTCGATCTCGACGCCGGCGTCGAGATTCACACGGCGCGCGACGTCGGCTATCTTCTGACGGAGCGCAAGGAGAAATGAAAAGCCCTTCGCTGCTCACGCGCTTCGTCATCGGCATCACCGCGATCGAACTGCTCACCTATTTTCTCATTTGGCCGGTCACGGCGATCCTCGTCACTTATATGGGTCTCGCGGTGACGGACTCCGTCAATTATTGGGCGGAGTTCCACGCCATAGAGGTGGTCGATGCGGCGCTGGTGAAAGACGCCGACGGCTCCGCCCATATAGAGGCGACGCCGGCGCTGCGCGCCTATCAGGCTCGCAATCCCCATTTCCGGTTCGCGATCATCGACAACCGCAATGGGGCGGCGCTCGCCGGCTCATCGGAAGCGCTCGCGCGCGTATTGCCGAGCGGCGGTGAAATCATCGCCATCCGCAATTATTTCCGGCTTCCGAACGATCCCGATCCCAAGGCTCGCGGCGTCTTGCGGGAAGCCAAGCCGCCCTATCGGATGGCGGTCTATGGCTATACGTTGCATTGGGAAGATCTCGGCGCCGTGATGCGCATGCTGGCGGATGTCACGCAGATCGTTCCTTTCCTGCCCTTCGTCATATCGGCCATTCTCATCTCCTGGCTGGTGACGCGCTTCGGGCTCACGCCGCTCTACAAAGCGAAGGAGCAGCTCGCGGGCATCGATTTCAAATCGGTCGATCAGCGCATCGACGGCTCCAAGGCGCCAAAGGAGATCGCGCCGTTTCTCGATGCGCTCAACGGCGCGCTCGCCCGTCTCGAGGACGGCGCCAAGCGGCAGCGGCGCTTCACCGCCAATGCCGCGCACGAGCTGCTGACTCCGATCGCGATCCTGCGGGCGCGACTCGACGCGCCGAACGAGCCGGATTTTCTCTCGGACCTCGACCGCGACATGCGGCGCATGCAGTCCATCGTCGAGCAATTGCTGGTTCTCGCGCGCGGAGCGGAGCGCGGAAATCTCGCCGCCGAGGACGTCGATCTCGGCGCGCTCGCTCGCCGTATGATCGGCGATTATCTGCCATTGATCGTCGACAGCGGGCGGGCAATCGCCCTCGATCCGCCTGCCGCCCCGGTCATCGTCCGCGCCAACGGCCAAGCGCTCGAATGCATGGTGTCCAATCTCATCAATAATGCGCTTCGCGCCGAGCCCGTCGGCGGAACGATCGAGCTTCGCGTGCGCGCCGGCGCTCGGCTGGAGGTCGTCGACCATGGCGAAGGGGTCGGGGCGAGCGAGCGCGATCTCGTCTTCGAGCCCTTTTGGCGCAGGACGGAGACGACACGCGGAGCCGGCCTCGGCCTCTCGATCGTCAAGGAGCTCACCGAAAAGCAGGGCGGCGGCGTCTTCGTCGCGGAGACGCCGGGCGGCGGCGCGACATTCGGCCTCACGTTTCCTGATCGCGGAGCGCCATGAGTTGTGGTGAGCGCCATCGGCGCGCGCAGGAAGTCGGATGCCCTGCGCACGGAAGTCGAAGCGAAAGGCGTGTTCGTCAGCCTCGTCGTGCTCGGACTCGTGGAGAGCAGCTATTGGGAGCATAATCCCGGAAGCCGAGAACATGCTTCGAAGGCCATTTCGCCGCTGACGACGGATCAGGCCGGAGCTGTGATCATCCAGGCGATCGAGCAACGGAAGCGAGTTTTGGTTTCGCCGGCGATCTTCCGAGCGCTATTTTTATTGCGGGCGCTCTATTCCTGCAGCACAGGCGGTTGAACTCCCTCGAATCGAGGCGTTGATGCGAAACGAGGCGATTCACTCTCTGACCGTCATCGCTTTGTCGCGGCGAAATAATCGCGAATGCGCGCGGCGAAGCGGATTGCGGCCGGCGTTGCCCTCTCCTCCGGCGCGCTCAGCAGGCAGATCGTGCGGCTGCCGGGGCCGGGCTCCAGCCGCGCGAAATGCAGAGCCGCGACGCCCGAGACGAGCGAGACATGGCGCACGTCGGCCGGCACGATGGAGACGTAATCGCCCGAGGCGACGACATTGAGAATGGCCGCGAAAGTATTGAACGCGATCACGCGCGGCGGCGTCGCATTCGCCTCCGCGAGATAGTCGTCCACCGCCGCCCGCGTGCGAAAGCCATGGCCGAGCAGGGCGACGCTCTCCTCGGAGAGGCGCGCCGCGGGGACGCTCTCGGCCTCGGCCAGCCTGTGCGTGCGCGCGCAGACGAACATCAGCGTGTCGGCGTAGAGCGGCTCGGCGCGGCTTTTAGTGTGCGCGCGGGGAAGGCCGACGCCCAGATGCAGCGTCCCGGCCTCGACGCCGGCGTCGATCTCGTCATTGGCCAGCTCCAGAATCTCGAGGTCGATCGCCGGATAGTCGCGCGCGAAGGCGGTGACGATTTGCGGCAGATAGAGCGCGTTGAAGGTCTGCGTCACGCCGATGCGCAACCGGCCGCGCTTCAGCCCGCGATATTCCTGCACGGCCTCGCGCAGCCGCTCCGTCTCCGCCAATACCCGGCGCGCGCAGTCGATGGTCAGCAGTCCGGCCTCGGTCGGCTCGACCTTATGCGCCGTCCTTGTGAAAAGAGCGACGCCTAGTTCCGCCTCGAGGTCCTGAATCTGCTGGGAGAGCGTCGGCTGCGAGACATTGAGCGAGCGGGCGGCGCGGGTGAAGCTGCGCTGCTCGCCGACGCGGATCAGATAGCGGAGCCGTCGGAAGTCCATCCGACTTCTATATCATAGGTAAAACCTATTTTCAGTATCGAAAACAAGTCTTGGACCTATTCTCATATCTGAACGAAGACAGGCCGTCGCAACCAAAAAGGGAGACGGGCAATGTCCGCCCAACGGGTTTTCCATTCGGCCGATTTCGACAAGACGCCGCCGATATTCGAGGTGATTTTGCCGGAACGGCTCGCGCATCGTTGCGTCGAGAAGGACGATGCGCGCGCCGCCTATTCGGCCGAGCGCAAGCATCCGGTGCATTTCATCGATCTGCCGTCGCACGCCATCAGCCTCACGGTCGGCGGGCTCACGCCGGGCGGCCGCTCCAACCGCCATCGCCACACCTATGAGACCATTCTCTATGTGCTCGAGGGGCGCGGCTATTCGATGATCGAGGACCGCCGCATCGAATGGGAGGCGGGAGACGCCGTCTATATTCCGGTCTGGGCCTGGCACCATCACGTCAACGCCGATCCCGACAAGCCCGCGCGCTATCTCGCCTGCGAGAACGCCCCCATGCTCCAGAACGCCGGACGCCTCGCGATCCGCGAAGAAGCCGAGTGAGGATCGCCATGACCAATGCGACTCGGACCAATGTAATTCGCGGCATCATCGCCTATCCCGTCACGCCCTTTTCCGCTGATGGCGGGATCGACGACGGCGCGTTCCGCCGCGTGACGGAAAATCTGCTGCGCTCGCAGCCGGCGGCCATCGCCTTCCTCGGCAGCGCTGGGGAGAGCGCCTATCTGACCGACGAGGAATGGCGCCATGGCGCGCGCCTCGGCGTCGAGACGGTGGCCGGCCGCGTTTCGGTGATTGTCGGAATCGCCGAGCTGACGACGGCCGCCGCCGTCGCCAAGGCGCGCTACGCCCGCGAGATCGGCGCCGATATGCTGATGGTCATCCCCGTGTCCTATTGGAAGCTGACCGAGGCCGAGATATTCGATCATTACGCAGCGATCGCCGCGGCGACCGATCTGCCGATCATGGCCTATAATAATCCGGGCACCAGCGGCGTCGACATGTCGCCGGAGTTTCTGGTGCGGCTCGTGCGCGAACTCGATACGGTGCGCTTCATCAAGGAGAGCAGCGGCGATCTCAATCGCATGCACGCGATCCACAAGCTGTCGGACGGCGCGATCCCCTTCTACAACGGCGCCAACCATATGGCGTTGGAGGCGATCGCCGCCGGCGCTTCGGGCTGGTGCACCGCCGCGCCCAATCTGCTGGACGATCGGCCGTCGCGGCTGTTCGATCTGGTGCAGGCGGGCGACATCGTGCGCGCGCGGGCGCTGTTCTACGACATTCTACCGGTGCTGCGATTCATCGTCGTGGGCGGCCTGCCGACCACGGTGAAAGCCGGGCTCGCCCTGCGCGGATTGCCGGCCGGCGCGCCACGGCCGCCGCTGAAGCCCCTCGTCGAGGCCGATCGCAAGAAGCTCGCCGAATTCCTCGCCGCGCTGCGCGTCGAGCCGGCGGCGGCGTGACCTGAAGAGTTGGCCCGCGCCGCGCGCGTGGGCAAACGAGGAGGAGACGGCGATTCTTCGCCGCCTCCGGCTTTTGCCGGCGACCGGCGAGCATGTGCGCCACGTTCGGTCTTTCGCGCGAGCATTCGAGACGCCGTCGTGCATATGCCAGAAGGTCTCGCCGCATGCCTCGACGTGGGAGCGGACTATTTGATGGATGGAATCGCCAACATTTTCTTCGATCCAGCGAGCTGATTCAGTTCAGGGGCGCAGAGGAGGATGCTCTGGTGGTCGTCACGAATGGTACGAGGGAGGCCGCGCATTGTGCCAATCTTTCGCGCTCTGCCGCGTATCCTCGTCGTCCGGCTTCCCCGCGTCCCGCGTCCGAAGGAAAGCTCGACGTCATTATTTTGTTCGCCTGAGATGGCTGCGAGTTGGTTGCTCTGCCGGCGACCGAAAGGAGGTCGTAATTTAAAATCAATAGCGTGCGTCTGGGTGGCGAGGCTGAGCCTCGACTCGTGACCGGGGCCCGCGTCTCATCGATGGGAGATCGGATTTTGGCGCGAATTGCCGCGCCGGACGCTACGACCTCGGCGATCGGCAGACCGGCAAGGTCGAGCGGGCGATCGTTAAGGGCCCGTGGGCTCGAACACGACACGCGTCACCGGCGTGGCGCCCGTCCATTTGATCAAGGCCTTTCGGCCGGGCTTGTCATGGGCGAAACGGCGCGCGGCTCCATCAACGAAAAGCGAACTTTCTCTCTCGCGTGGTCGCGCCCGAAGAACAGCGTCTCGTTGAGCATGCGGCCGTTGCAGCTTTCACAGAAGCCGTTCTGCATTGGTTTGCCTCGCAATCGTCAATGATGACTGCCTCCAGCCTGCGACACCGCGAAGTCTGGCGAACATTGCTTTCGCCGCGCCATCGCGTGATCGCCGCAAAATCGCCTCCAGAGACCTCGATCAGCAGTTGTTGACTTTGTACATAAAACTAGTCAGCATATGGCGTCGTAAAACCCCGATTGCCTTCGTCGTCCCAAGCACGGCGCAGACGTATGACGCATCGAGGCGCCAAGAATGTTCAGTCCCTCTTCCTTCTCGGTCGTCGTCACCGACAAGAAAAGGACCGGGATCGAGACCGTCTCCGGGGTGACCGCCGGGGCGACGAGCCGGGCTTCGGCGATGGTGTTCGAGGATCCCGTCTCCTTGAGGCTCAAAGCCGATCTGCATCGCATCGCTCCGAGCGACGCGACCGTCTTGATCATTGGCGAGACGGGAACAGGAAAGGAACTCGTCGCTCGTTATATTCACGCCAATAGCGCGCGCAAGGACGGCCCCTTCCTCGCGGTCAATTGCGGCGCGTTCAGCGAGACGCTCGTCGAGGCGGAGCTGTTCGGCCATGAGAAGGGCGCCTTCACCGGCGCCGCCCGAAGCGAGACCGGATGGTTCGAGGCCGCGCACGGGGGGACGCTGCTGCTCGACGAAATCGGCGACCTTCCGGCCGCCATGCAGGTGAAGCTGTTGCGCGTCTTGCAGGAGCGCGAGATTGTGCGCGTCGGCTCGCGCAAGGCGCGGCCGATCGACGTGAGGCTGATCGCCGCCACCAATGTGAATCTCGAGGCGGCGGTGGCCGCCAAGAGCTTCCGCAAGGACCTCTTTTATCGCCTCAACATAGCGACGGTGAATCTCGCGCCGCTGCGCGCGCGCCGCGGCGACATCGAGCCGCTCGCCAATTATTTCCTCCGCCTCTTTGGCGCAAAGCTCGGCCGGCCGATGCCCGTGCTCGCGCCCGAGGCCATCGCCAAGCTGACGAGCTATCATTGGCCCGGCAATATTCGCGAGCTCGAAAATGTTCTGCACAATGCGCTGCTGTTGACGCAAGACGACCGCATCGCCGAGGTGCCGATCGTCGAGGCTTTCGATCCGCCTCTTGCGGAAGAGAACGGCGATTTCGAGACACGTCTGCGCAGCCTGCTCGACACGGCCATCACGCGCGGTGAGAAGAACCTCTTCGACCGCGTTATGCGCTCTCTTGTCTCGGTCGCGCTCGATTTCGAGCGCGGCAATCAGGTGCGCACGGCGGAACGGCTCGGCATGAGCCGCAATGAATTGCGTACGCGCCTCGGCCATATGGGCGTCATCGCTCCGCGTAAGAAGAGTTCCGCGGAGAACGACGAGAAGGAGCAGCGGCAGCCCGCACGAAGCGCGCCGAACGTCGTTCGGCTCGGCTTTCAGAAATTCGGCACGCTCGCGGCCTTGCAGGCGATAGGCTCGCTCGATGAACGTCTTCGGCCGTTCGGTTATCGCGCCGAATGGAGGGAGTTCAGCGCCGGCCCCGCCGTTCTCGACGCGATCGGCCGCGGCGAAATCGACCTAGGCGTCACCGGCGAGGCTGCGACTGTTTTCGCTCTCGCCATGGGCGTTTCCTTCTTCTACGTCGGCTATGAATCGCCCGCCCCGACAGATGTCGCCCTCGTCGTCGCCGATCCCCGGCTTCGCTCGATCGACGATCTGAAAGGCAAACGCGTCGCTTTCAGCCGATGGTCGAACGCCGACCATTTTCTGACGACCGCGCTCAATATCCGGGGGCTGTCGCGCGGCGACATCGAGCCCGTCTATGTCCCTCCGACGCTCGATTTGCTCGAGGATTTGCGCGACGGGACAATCGACGCATGGGCGATTTGGGAGCCGCTTCTGAGCGCCGCCCGCATGGGAAGCAAAGCGCATGTGCTTCTCGATGGCGCCGGTTTCGTCGAGAACCATCAGTTCTACGTGGCGCGCCGACACTTCGCCTGCGGCCAGCCGCAGATCGTCGACGCGATCCTAGCGGAAATTCGCATGCTCGGCGCGACGCCGCGCGAGCGCGCCGAAGCGGAACTCGGCGCCGTCGCGCGATGCCTGCATCTCGATCGGCAGGTGGCGCGGCATTATCTCCACCGACTCGATTTCGAGCCCAAGCCGCTCGATCGCGACGTCATCGGCAAGCAGCAATCGATCGCGGATGGCTATTTCGCCGCGGGCCAATTGCCCGCGCGAGTCTCGATCGAAGGCGCAGTTTGGCGAGGCGCCTGACGGCGCCTTTCGCCTCGCGTCAGTATTTTGCGAGGATCGCCTGCGCCGACGCCCCGCCGAAACGCAGAGTGACTCCGACGCTCGCAAGCCAAGGATCGATGTTCGACCTCACCCGGACATAGATGTTCTGATTGAGCGCGGAATTATAGATCGTCGCATAAGCAGTCGGCTCTGCCACGATGCGCTTCAAATCGACGTTCACGCCGATATTGGGCGTGATCATGTAGTCGAAGCCGATTTGTCCCGCGACGCCGATCGACGTTCCGATCTGAAGCGCGCGCACCGAATCGAAGCCGGTGAGGCCGAGAGTTGTGACGAGAGGCGTCCAGCTATTGCCGGGGCTATAGCCATAGGGAACCGCCCAAGTGACGCCAACTCCGACATAGGGCTGGAAGGCGCCGAATTGCGTGAAATGATACTGGGCGAGCAATGATACGGGCAGAAGATTCGTGGCGCCGACCGGAATGCCGGCGAGCGAGCCCGTTGCGGTCAAAATATGCCGCGTATAGCCGGCGATCGTCTCGACGGCGAAATGCTCGTCGAAATAATAGCTGAGATCGATCTCGGGAATGATCGAAGTGGAGGTATGAACGCCCGCGCCGAAAATCTGGCCGCCTGGAACGCCGGCGGCTATTCCCGTTATGGCCGGCACAGTGCCGAAGCGATCGAAAACAGAAAAGCCGCCATCGGGAACGATCGCCGTCGCACGCAGTCTGATTTGGAAAGGCTGATAATCGACGGCTGTGACCGTCGCCGGCTGCGGCTGCGCTCGTGATGGCAGATCGGCGGCGGAGGCGGCGTTCGCGCAGACGAGCGCGCTCGCCGCGCCGATGAGACGGTGCGGGAGGTTCATCTTCTTTCCTCGAAATACAGGGAAAATACGGGACGAAAGGCGAAGGCGCCTCTCGCTATTCGCCGCCTTCGTAGAACAGCTCGAGCGGCAGACCGACCGCCGTCTTGCCGATCCAATCGCGCGCGATAATGTTCGACGGCCCCATGCCGATGCCGGCGCGGGCGTCGCGGAAATAGCGCTCGATCGCGCCTTTCTTATAGCCGTAGCCACCCGTGACGGTGAGCGCGGCTGCGGCCGAGAGATTGGCGGTCTCGGAGGCGTGAACCTTGAATTCGGTGAGCGCGATCAACAGCTCGGCTTGCGGCTTGCCTTCGAACCACAGAGCGTCGAGTCCGGCCGCGAGCTCGCGCCGCCAGGGTCCGAGCGATTCGATCAGCACTTTCGGCTTGGCGAGTTCCTGACGGACCGCCTGATAGTCGGCGAGACGCTTGCTCGTGTCCTTGTGAATCGAGTTCTTGATATGACCCACGGCGGCGTCGTGTGCGCCGCGTGCGACGCCTTCCCACACGGCGCCGAGGCCGATCAGATAGACCGGCGAGACGCCGTTGTAGATAATTTCCTTGCCTTGATTCTCCTCGCCGAGGCGATTGTTCCGCGCCACCTTCACGCCCTCGTAGCGGATGGGACCGGAATGATTTCCGCGCACGCCGAGCGCGTTCCAAGGCCCGGGCGTGATGCCAGGCGATTTTCCGTCGACGATGAAGAAGGAAATGTCGGATTGGTCACGCGCATCCGGCGTACGCGTCTGAGTTATGTAGTAATCCGCCTTGCCCGAGGAGGTCGTGAAGGACTTCTCGGCGTTGACGATATAATCATCGCCGTCGCGCGACGCTTGCGAGAAATTGTACCACCAATGACCGCCAGAGGCGCGCTCACTGGTCGAATAGGTGCCGAGAAGATATTTGCCGTCCTGCGGCTTCAGCCAGCGCAGCTTTTGGTCTGGCGTGCCATAGAGATTTATCGTCTGCGCGGCGCCGACATGCATCACATAGACGAGGCCTGTCGAGGCGTCCTTCTGTCCGATACGATACGCGGCTTCCGCGAAAGCCGTATGATCGAGACCGAGCCCGCCATATTCCGGCGAGACTAGCGCGCGCGTCCATCCGGCTTCGGCGAGCGCATGGAGATTTTCGACGGGAAACAGCGATTGCTCGTCGTTGCGTTCCGCATTGGCGACAATCACGGTCTCAATGACGCGATCGAGCCGCTCGAACGCCTCTGCTCTGTTGACTTCCGACATTTCATGCCTCGCTAATTCTTCAGCTCCAGATCGGAGCGCAGTTGCGATCGATGAGTCTCGTTTCGCGGCTCAAGCCGCCGCGCGGGCTTCCTCGGCTTCGAGCGCGCGCACGAGCGGAATGACGCGCTGGCCAAAAAACTCGACTTCCTCCTGGAAATGCAGGAAGCCGAGCAGAATGAGATCGACGCCGACCGCTTTGAGTTCCAAGATTCGACGGGCGACCTCTTCCGGGGCGCCGATGAGATTGGTCTTAAAGCCGTCGTTATATTGAACGAGATCCTCGAAGCTCGATTTCGCCCAATTGCCTTCGCGCTCTGGAGACGCCGCGCCGGCGTTCTGTACCTCGTGATGAAATGCGCGAACCGCATCCGGGTCGGCGTTCGCCAGAATGTCGTTCAATGCGCCGCGAGCTTCATCGGCTGTATCGCGCACGATGGCGAAGGCGTTGACGCCGATCTTCACTTCGTGACCGCTCTGCGCGGCCTTGGCGCGAATGTCGTCGACTTGCTTGCGAACGCCATCCACGGTGTTTCCATTGGTAAAATACCAGTCGGACACGCGCGCCGCCATGTCGCGCGCTGCGCGGGAGCTGCCGCCCTGGAATATCTCGGGCGGCCTGACGGGCTTGGGCCTTAGCGTGTAGTCGCGGAACCGGTAGAAGTCTCCCGCGAAATTGAAATTGTCTTGCGACCACACGCCGCGCAGTACACGGATAAACTCCTCCGAGCGGCGATAGCGCTCGTCGTGATCGAGCCAATGTTCGCCGATCGCCTGGAACTCGCCGCGGAACCATCCAGAGACGATGTTCACCGCGAGCCGCCCGCCCGTATACCAGCTGATCGATGCGATCTGCTTGGCGACGACGGCCGGATGCCATGGGCCGGGAAGGATCGCGGCGATCACATTGAGCTTCTCGGTCGCCGCCAGCAGCGCATGAGAAAAGCTCACCGACTCGTGCTGATATTCGGCGCCATAGCCGGCGGTGAAGCGAATTTGCGTCAAGGCATATTCAAATCCCGACGCTTCGGCGATCTGCGCGAGCTTACGATTATAGTCGATATCCCAGCTCGTGCGCTGCTCCACCTTGCTGATGACGAGCCCGCCCGAGACGTTCGGAACCCAATAGGCGAATTTGATCGCCTCTGATTTTTGACACGCCGAAGGCGAAGAAGCGCCGCTCATCCTTGTCTCCCTTGTGGCCCGCGCGCAGTCCCCGATTGTCACGCGACCGCGCATCGATCGCCTGAGAATGAGCACGGCGCGTGCCACGCGATTCTCGACAGATTTTCTCGATTTTACGGGTAATCACGGGCGCGCCTATTGCATTTGCAACAGCCGACGTTCGGCGCTGCTGCAAATGCAGCAATGTGAATTCCAAACGCCGCAATCCGACCGCATATCGCGCGGCGCCTCGATTGCGACGAGCCGATCCGAAGTCTCATCGAAAGGACTCTCGAATGGCATCATCGAACCGTCCGCGGCATATCGTCGATATGCGAGCGCGGCCGTCATTCCTTCACTCGTTCTTCGGAGCAGAACCGGGATCGCCCGACTTCGAAACAGTCCGCTGGATGAATCGCCGCCTCGGTTCGAAGGACGTCGACCATTTCACGCGAGCGCCCGATCTTTCGTCCTTTCATCGGGAGCTCGATGCGGCTGGGATCGACATTGCGCTCATGGTGGGACGCAGCACGCCGAGCGTACGGATTTCCAATGATCTGCTCGCGACGCTCTCTTGCTCGTCGCAAGGGCGCTTGCTCGGCGTCGGTTCGGTCGACCCTCAGTTCTTCACAGGCCGACGTGCGGCGGAAGAGACGGAGCGCTGCCTGAACGAGCTGAAGCTCGTGGCCGTCAATGTCGATCCCGCCTTCTTGGCGGAGCCGATTTCCCATGACGACGAGACGCTGTTTCCCATCTATGAAATCTGCGCAGATCGCGGCGCGCCGATCTTCATGATGTCGGGTCCGACGACGCCGGACCTACGGCGCAATGACCCGCTGGCGGTCGATCGTGTGGCGCGCGCCTTTCCAACTCTGCCAATCGTCTGCTGTCATGCCTTCTACCCGCAAATCGATGAAATGATCGCCGTCGCGTTTCGCCACGAGAATGTCTTCGTGTCGCCGGACATGTATTTCTTCGCGCCGGGAGGCCTGCGATACGCGGATGCCGCGAGGGGATTTCTCGCAGACCAATTGCTGTTCGGCTCGTCATATCCGTTTCGTCCACTCGATCAGAGTGTCGCGGACCTCCTTCGCCTCGGCTTGGACGAGAATGCGATCGAGAAGGTCGCATGGCGCAACGCCGCGCATCTGCTACGGCGCGATTTGGCGTGAGCTGTTGCGCATGCCGCAGAGCCGGCCCGGAATTGCTTCGGATGCAACAGCAGACGGACAAAATGACTAAAGAATCGCGGCGGAGCGATTGGCCCGTCTCTTGCGGCCGGGAAATTCAAAGAAATCTCCTATTGCCGCGCTCAGACCGGCGAACAGGGATCGGATCATGGAAATCTTGTGGTACATTCCGACACATGGCGACTCGCGATATCTCGGCTCCGAGGAGGGAGCTCGGACGGCGACATTCGACTATCTTCGGCAGATAGCGGTCGCAACGGACAGTCTCGGCTATTACGGCGTTCTCATTCCGACCGGACGCTCCTGCGAAGATCCGTGGATCGTCGCGGCGAGCTTGATCGAATCGACGAAGACTCTGCGCTTTCTCGTGGCCCTTCGGCCGGGCCTGGTGCAGCCGGCGTTGGCGGCGCGCATGACGGCGAGCCTCGATCGTCTGTCGCGAGGACGGCTGCTGATCAACCTCGTCGCTGGAGGCGACGCGAGCGAGCTCGCCGGCGACGGCCTGTTTCTCGATCACGCAGCCCGCTACGACGTCTCGGCCGAGTTCGTGCGCGTCTGGGATGCGCTTCTTCGCGCGAGCCATGCGGACGAGAGCGTCGATTTTCACGGCGCGCATTTCGACATAGAAAAGGGTAAGCTGCTCTTTCCTCCGGTGCAGAGCCCGAGGCCGCCACTCTATTTCGGCGGCTCCTCAGGGCCTGCGCATGATCTCGCGGCGCGCGCCGTCGACGCTTATCTGACATGGGGAGAGCCGCCCTCCGCGGTCGCCGAGAAGATCGCGGATGTGCGGCGGCGAGCGGCGGCGTTCGGACGCGCGCCACGTTTTGGCGTGCGGCTGCATGTGATCGTGCGCGAGACCGAGGACGAAGCTTGGGCGGCGGCGGATTCCCTCATCAGCCGCTTGGACGACGACGCGATCGCCGACGCACAGAGAACCTTCGCAAAAATGGATTCGATCGGCCAGCAGAGAATGCTCGAATTGCGCAAAGGCCGCGGACGCACGCGCGCAGATCTCGAAATAAGCCCCAATCTCTGGGCCGGCGTCGGACTGACGCGCGGCGGCGCGGGAACGGCGCTCGTCGGCGATCCCGCGCAAGTCGAGGCGCGTTTGCGCGAATATGCGGCGCTCGGAGTCGACAGCTTCATTCTCTCGGGCTATCCGCATCTGGAGGAAGCCTATCGCTTCGCCGAGCTCATGTTTCCCCGCCTCGGCGTCGAGGCGCGAGGAACCTTGCCGGGGCAAAAAATCACAGGCCCATTCGGAAGCGTCGTCGCGAAGCCGGGCAACTCGCCCTCATCATCATCCGCCGCCGCCTGAGGAGCCGGAAACCCATGTCCGAACGCATCTTCGATCCGTCCAACGTGACGCCAGCAGCGCTCCCACGACTGCTCGCGGCGCTCGCCGCCACCGCGGTGGAACGGGACAAGCGCGGCGGAACCGCCAAGCGCGAGCGCGATCTCATTCGCGAGAGTGGCTTGCTGAAGCTGTCCATCCCGCGCGAATTGGGCGGCGCGGGCGCCGATTGGATCGTCATCCTCGACGTCGTACGGCGAATTGCGGCCGTCGACAGCTCGCTCGCGCATCTCTTCGCCTTTCATCATTTGATGATTGCAACCGTGCAATTTTTCGGGACCAGCCAACAAGCGCGGCGCGCGATGGAGAAGACCGCGCAGGAGGATTGCTTCTGGGGCAACGCCGTCAATCCGAAGGATGCACGATTGCGACTGCGGCGTGATGGCGAATATTATCGCCTCGAGGGCGTCAAGAGCTTTTGCTCGGGCGCGAGCGATTCGGACATGCTCGTCGTCTCCGCGCTCGACGAGCAGCAAAAATTGAAGATAGCTGCGATTCCGACCCGGCGCGGGGGGATTCGAATTCACGAGGATTGGGATAATATGGGGCAGCGCCAAACCGACAGCGGCTCCGTATCTTTCGACGAAGTCGTCGTGAGCGACGAGGAGCTGCTCGTCTCGCCTGGGCCGCTCGGATCGCCTTTCGCCGCCCTACGGCCCTGTCTCGCACAGCTCATCCTCGTCTCCATCTATGCAGGACTGGCGCGCGGCGCCCTCGACGCCTCTGTCGCCTATGTGCGGGAACTGCCGAGCGATGGCGCGGCGCGCATCGGAAGCGATCCATTCACTCTGCATACGGCAGGCGAGCTCTTTGCGCAGGTCTGCGCGGCGGAGGCGCTCCTCGATCGCGCCACACATTCCTTTCAGCAGGGCTGGACGCGTGGAGACGCGATCACGCCGCAAGAACGCGGCTCTATCGCGATCGATGTCGCGATCGCCAAAGCCGTGAGCGCGCGCGCGGCTCTCGATGTCGGCAGCCGCATGTTCGACATCATGGGCGCGCGCGCCACGACTGCCCGCGCCGGGCTCGACCGCTTCTGGCGCAATGCGCGAACACATACGCTTCACGATCCTCTCGATCACAAGCTGAAGGAGCTCGGGGAGTTCGCGCTGAACGGCCTCTACCCGACGCCTTCCTTCTATTCTTGAACGATGCGGCGCCACGGCCGACGCTCGCAACATGAACATAGGAGACGACATGTCCACGATGAAGCTCGTCGCCGTATCCGGCGGCCTCGGACACCCGTCACGCGCCGCCGCGCTGGCGAAAGCCATTACCGAGGCAATCGCCGCAAGGATGCCGATCGACGCCCATGCGATCTCGGTCGCCGATCTCGTCCAAGATCTCGCCGGCGTCATCTCCGCGAAGAGCGCTCCTGCATCGGTGAGCGAAGCCGTGACACGAATCGAGACCGCGGATGCGCTGGTCGTGACGACGCCGGTCTATCGCGGTTCCTACACAGGCCTCTTCAAGCATCTCTTCGATCTCGTTCATCACGAGGCGCTGATCGGCAAGCCGGTTCTGCTCGCGGCGACAGGCGGCAGCGATCGACATTCATTAATGATCGATCACCAATTGCGGCCCTTGTTCGCATTTTTCCAGTCGCTGACTTTACCGCTCGGCGTCTACGCCAACGATAGCGACTTCTCGAATTATGAGGTGAGTAGCGACGCGTTGAAGGAGCGCATCCAACTCGCGGTCGAGAGTGGAATCGGCTATTTGGAGCTGCGAGGTTAGGCGGTTCAGTTATTGCGAATTACCGCCGCGTCATCAATAAGTCGCCATCGGCCGATTTGACGCGCGGCGCTCCCCCGAAGGTTGATATCCTCGAGATATGACGGGGGAGCTATCGGCTCCGACAATCGACAGTACGAGTCCCACGCGGACCGACGAGGCAAGCGTGGCGCCTAAACGGATGATATCCTCTCGTCGTAGGCCCATGAGCAGATTGCGTCGTCCTGCAGGCCCGGAGGTCCCTCCGCCGTCGTTCCGATAGCGTCAAAAGCACACAAGTCGGGACGTCCACACAAGCGGCGCGGCTTTGTTCAGTGAAGGTCGGCGTAAACCCGACCGTTGACTTCCGTTATAAATCAATGGTAGTGGGTGATTTAGGTCCAATCTTTCGTTCGCAGGATGCGGCCGCAATTGCCGTATTTTAAAAATAGGTGTTGCGGAACAATGATAGCTTGCCTGAGTCGTATTCAAGCTACACGCTCTTTATTGTGGTCTCAACGTGAGCATGAGCGGATAAAGTCACGCGTCAATCAACTCTATGTGCGGATCGGGCGATAGATGCGCATACTCGTGACCGGCGGCGCCGGCTTCATCGGCTCGGCGGTTTCGCGCCGCATCATCGAGACGACGCCGCATGATCTGCTCGTCTATGACAAGCTCACCTATGCCGGCAATCTCGACTCGCTCGCGCCCATCGCGGGCGATCCGCGCTACGCCTTTCGGCGCGCCGATATTTGCGACCGCGACGCCGTCGCCGCCGCCTTCGCGGAGTTCCGGCCCGACGTCGTGATGCATCTCGCCGCCGAAAGCCATGTCGATCGTTCCATAGACGGGCCGGGCGCCTTCATCGAGACCAATGTCGTCGGCACTTTCACTCTGCTCGCCGCGGCGCTCGATTATTGGCGTGGGCTCGATGGGCAGACCGCCGCCGGCTTTCGCTTTCTGCATATTTCTACCGATGAAGTGTTCGGCGCGCTCGGGGCGGAGGGGCTGTTTCGCGAGGACACGCCCTATGCGCCCAACTCGCCCTATTCCGCTTCGAAAGCGGGCTCAGATCATCTCGCGCGCGCTTGGCGCGAGACCTATGGCCTGCCGACCATCGTCACCAATTGCTCCAATAATTACGGCCCCTATCATTTCCCGGAAAAGCTCATTCCGCTCACCATTCTCAATGCGCTCGAGGAGAAGCCGCTGCCCGTCTATGGACGCGGCGAGAATGTGCGCGACTGGCTCTTTGTCGAGGATCACGCCGAGGCGCTGCTCACCGTCGCGCGCGCCGGCGTCGTCGGACAGTCCTATAATGTCGGCGGCCGCTCGGAGATGCGCAACATAGAAGTGGTGCAGGCGATTTGCGACAGTCTCGACGAGCTGCGGCCCCGCGCGCGCGGCTCTTATCGCGAGCTGATCACATTCGTGCAGGATCGGCCGGGCCATGATCTGCGCTATGCGATCGATTGCTCGAAGATCGAGCGCGAGCTCGGCTGGCGCGCAAAGGAGAGCTTTGCGAGCGGCCTCGCCAAGACGGTGCGCTGGTATCTCGACAATGAAGATTGGTGGAAAGCCATACGCTCCGGCAAATATCGCGGCGAGCGGCTCGGCTGCGTCGCCTGACGCGCGCGTGAGGACAGAATGAAGGTCGAGGACACGGCGCTCGATGGCGTCAAGATCGTCACGCCCGATCGCTTCGGCGATGCGCGCGGCTTTTTCTCCGAGAGCTATAATGAAAAGCGTTGGCAGGAACGCGGCCTGCCGCCATTGCGCTTCGTGCAGGACAATCATTCGCTCTCGCGCGACATAGGCGTCATTCGCGGGCTGCATTTTCAGACCGCGCCTTTCGCGCAGGACAAGCTGGTGCGCGTCACGCGCGGCCGCATATTGGATGTGGCGGTCGATATTCGCCGCGCGTCGCCCACATTCGGCCGTCATGTCGCGGTGGAGCTCTCCGCCGAGAATTGGCGGCAATTGCTCGTTCCCATCGGCTTCGCGCATGGCTTCTGCACGCTCGAGCCGGATACGGAAGTTGTCTATAAGGTGACGAATTTCTATTCGGCGCCCAATGATCGGGGCCTCGCCTTCGACGATCCCGATCTCGACATCGCTTGGCCGATCGCCCCGGCGCGGGCAGTTCTGTCGGAGAAGGATCGCCGCTGGCCGCGCCTGCGCGATCTTTCCGATACATTCGAGTAAGGGGTGACGATGCGCATCGCCGTCACCGGAACGCAGGGCCAGATCGTCACCGCTCTGCGCGAGCGCGCCGATGAGGAAACGCAAATCATCGCGCTCGGCAGGCCGCAGCTCGATCTTGTCGATCGCGACAGCGTTCGCGCGGCGCTGAATGACGCGCGCTGCGATGCGATCGTCAATGCGGCTGCTTACACCGCCGTCGACAAAGCGGAGCAGGAAGAAGCGCTCGCCCTGCGCGTCAATGGCGAGGGCGCTGGCCATGTCGCCGAGGCGGCGGATGCGCTCGGCGTTCCGCTCATTCATTTTTCGACCGACTATGTGTTCGACGGCTCCGCTGCGCGCCCCTATCGCGAGGATGATCCGACCGCGCCGCTCGGCGCCTATGGCCGCTCCAAGCTTGAGGGCGAAAGCCGCGTCGCGGCGCTCTGCCCAAACGCCGCCATGCTGCGCACAGCCTGGGTCTATAGCCCTTTCGGCGCGAATTTCTTGCGCACCATGTTGCGGCTCGGCGAGACGCGCGAGGAGGTCGGCGTCGTCGCCGATCAGCTCGGCAATCCGACGAGCGCGCTCGACATAGCCGAGGCGACATTGCGCATTGCGAAGCGCCTTTGCAGCGACAGCGCGCCGCAGCTGCGCGGCGTCTTTCACATGACCGGTGCGGGCGAAGCCTGCTGGGCCGATGTCGCCGAAGCGATTTTCGCGCGCGCTGCGGAGCATGGTCGCAGACCGGTGCGCGTTCGCCGCATCACGACGGCGGATTATCCGACGCCGGCGCGGCGCCCGGCCAATTCGCGTCTCGACAATACGAAACTTTCGCAAATCTACGGCGTCGCTCTGCCCGACTGGCGCCCATCGCTCGCGGCCTGCGTCGACAGGCTGCTCGCCGGCCCCACAGATGGAGGAGCATGACATGCGCGGAATCATTCTCGCGGGCGGCAGCGGCACGCGGCTTCATCCGGCGACGCTCGCCGTCTCCAAGCAATTGCTGCCGGTCTATGACAAGCCGATGATCTATTATCCGCTGAGCGCGCTGATGCTCGCCGGCGTGCGCGAGATACTCGTCATCACGACGCCGGATGACGAAGCGGCGTTCGAGCGCCTGCTCGGCTCCGGCGCGCAATGGGGCGTCTCCTTCACTTACGCCGTGCAGCCGCGGCCGGACGGGCTCGCGCAGGCCTATGTCATCGGCGCGAGCTTCGTCGAGGGGCGAAGCTCCGTGCTGGTGCTGGGCGACAATATTTTCTACGGCCACGGCCTCACGGAATCGCTGACCAAGGCGAAGCAATCGCGCCGCGGCGCCACCGTCTTCGCCTATCACGTCGCCGACCCCGAGCGTTACGGCGTCGTCGATTTCGACGCGCAGGGCCGCGCACTATCGCTCGAGGAAAAGCCGAAAGCGCCCAAATCCAATTGGGCGGTCACGGGGCTTTATTTCTACGACGAGCGCGCGCCGCAATATGCGGCGGAGCTGCGGCCCTCGCCGCGCGGCGAATTGGAGATCACCGATCTCAACAACATCTATCTGCAGCGCGGCGAGCTGAATGTCGAGCGCTTGGGCCGCGGCTTCGCCTGGCTCGACACGGGCACGCCGGCCTCGCTGCTGGAGGCGGCGGAATATGTCCGCGCGATCGAGCTGCGGCAGGGCCAACGCATCGCCTGCCTCGAGGAGATCGCCTTCCGCCAAGGCTGGATCGACGCCGAAACGCTACGCGCCGCCGCGCAGAAACTCGCCAAAAGCCAGTATGGCGCCTATCTGACGCAGGTAGACAAGGAACATTAAAACCCGGCCTCTCACAATAAGAAAAGTGGCGTGAGAGCCCGTCTGGAAAATCGGATTGATGCGGGAGTCCCGTTTTTCAGCGGATGTGATTCACACTTTGGATGTGGATACGCCAGCAACGGGGCCGAATGGCCAAGATCGCCCAGAAGACAAAGCGCTATCCTTCCGATTTGACGGATGAGGAATGGGAGAGGATCGCGCCGCTGATGCCGAAGCCCGGGCGCCGAGGCCGTCCGCGCGAGATTGATGTTGCCCGTGCATTTCGGGCGTTGGCGAACTGTCTATGGCTGGTTCCGCGAGTTGGCGCGGCGTTTTCTGTTCCAAACGATCCATGACGTCGAACTCATGCTCGACCGCGAAAGGCAGGGACGCGAGGCGAGCCCGTCGGCGGCGGTGATCCGATCGTCAGACTTTCCGCCGTGACCGCCTGACCATTCCGGCCAAAGCCGGAAATCCTGGTGTCCACCTCGATCCAGCTACACCATGCTCCGGGGCGCGATCCGCTCGCTCGCTACGGCGCTATGAAAAGCGCGCGTCGCGAGCGGCTTGCTCCCGAGCTGCTACACCACCGGTGGGGACACGACCTTCTGGGATCGGCCCGTCACCGCTTTCGGCAATGTCAATGTCGCCTGGCAGGATCGCACGCAGCTGACCAATCCCTGGTCGGCGCTGCAATATTGGCAGCCGGCCTATACGATCGTGAACGCCGGCCTCGGCCTGCGCACCGACGACGAGCGCTACAGTCTCTCGATCTGGTCGAAGAATCTGTTCGACCAGCGCTACATCATGGGCTGGTCGCCGGGCAGCTCAACGACGGCGACCACCGTCACTCTGCAGGATTTTCCGCGCACCATAGGCGGAACCTTGCTGGTGAAGCTCGAATGAGCGGGACGCCCGATATGACGCTGTGACCGTTTCATCATCGCAACGCCGCGGGAATCGGCCAGGACCGTCGCGCCGGCTTCGTCGGTCGCTCTGCTCGGGCGGATCGGCGGCGTCCTGCCCATCCGGCTTCTGATCGCGAACTATTGACAATCCCTATCGTATTCGTTCTCTTTGTGCGACGGTCTCGCCCTCGTGTCAGCCTCCTCAGGAACGACGCAATGATCAGCTTTCCACACAGAGCGGGGCGGCGCTTCGTCGTTCTGACGGAGCGCGCTTCCATGGCCGCGGCTTTGCAGAGCCTAAGACGTGGCTCGGCGCTCGCGCTGGCTTTGGCTTTCGCCCTCTCCGCGCTCACGCTGCTTGCTGCGCCGGCCTTTGCCGAGACGGTGCGCGTCGGTGTTTTAGGCGGCGAGGATGAAGATCTTTGGAAGGTGGTGGCGGCGCAGGCGGCCAAGAATGGGTTGACGATAAAGATCGTCGTCTTCAACGACTACACACAGCCCAATGAGGCTTTGGAACGCGGCGACGTCGAAGCCAATGCGTTTCAGCACAAGCCCTATCTCGACAGTCAAATCAAGACGCGCGGCTATCACATAACGCCTGTCGGCTTCACCGCCGTCTGGCCGATCGGCCTCTATTCGCGCAAGGTTCGCTCTGTGGCCAATTTGCCGAAAGGCGCGATCATCGGCGTTCCCAACGACCCGTCCAACGAGGGCCGCGCGTTGGTTCTCCTGCAGCGCGTCGGGCTCATCAAGCTGCGCGATGGCGCCGACGTCCTCGCGACGACCGCAGATATCGTCGACAATCCGAGGAGTCTCGCGATCATGGAGCTCGACGCCGGCGTCGTCGGCCGCGCAATCGACGATCTTTCGGCCGCCGTGGTCAACACCGATTGGGCCATCAAATCCGGCCTGAAGCTCGCCGAGGATCGTATCGCGCAGGAGTCGCTCGCCGACAATCCTTATCGGAACTTCATCGCCGTCAAATCCGGCCATGAGAACGATCCCTGGGTCGGAGCGCTCGTCGGCGCTTATCAGAACGATGTCGTGAAGGGCGCCCTGGCGAGCATCTTTCACGGCGCCGGCGTTCCCGCGTGGTGAGTTTCACGCCCCGCGGCGGCGACGCGTCCCATGAAGGACCGGCTCGATCGTGCTGACGTCCGCCTTCGACGCATCGACGCTCAGCTCGCAGAGCGAGAGCGGCTCATCGTCGGTCGTGCGCCTGAGCGAGGTGACGAAGCGGTTCGGCGCGACGATCGCGTTGGACCAAGTCTCGCTCTCGATTCGCCGCGGCGAGGTGCTCGGACTCATCGGCCGCAGCGGCGCCGGCAAGTCGACGCTCATCCGCTGTCTCAACGGCCTCGAGCGCCCCGACAGCGGCGACATCGAGATAGAAGGGCGCTCGATCATCGGGCTCGGCGAGCGCGAGCTGCAGCCGCTGCGCCGGAAAATCGGCATCGTCTTCCAGCACTTCAATCTGATGTCGGCGAAGACGGCGGCGGAAAATATCGCTTTGCCGCTCGAGATTGCAGGGCTACCGCGCGCGGTCCGCAACGCGCGTGTCGCCGAGCTGCTCGAGCTGATCGGGCTTGCCGACAAAGCCGGCGCCTATCCGGCGCAGCTCTCCGGCGGCCAAAAGCAGCGGGTCGGCATCGCGCGCGCTCTGGCGGCGCGGCCGGCGCTGCTGCTATCGGACGAAGCGACCTCGGCCCTGGATCCCGAAACGACAGACGCAATCTTGGAATTGCTGCGGGACATCAATCACAAGCTCGATGTCACCATCCTGCTGGTGACGCACGAGATCAGCGTCGTGCGCGCGATCGCCGACCGCGTGGCGGTGCTCGACGGCGGAAACATCGTCGAGCAGGGGCCCGTTCGGCGGATATTCGCCTCGCCCTGCGCCGCGACCACCCGTAGCCTGCTACGCGCTTATCGGCCGACATTGCCGGACGATCTTGCGGCGCGCCTCGTCGCCGGTCGCGGAGTGCGAACGCTGCTGAAAGTCGTCGTCATAGGCGCTCGAGCGCGAGCGCCGCTCCTGGCGGAGCTCGCGCTCGCAACGGGCCTGCGCGTGTCCCTCGTTCATGGCGGCGTGGACCGTGTGAGGGGCGAGGAGGTAGGAGCGCTGCTTCTCGAAGCCGACGGGCGTGACCACGCCCAATTTTCCGCGGCGCTGGATTTCCTGCGGCTGCATGCGGACGAGGTGGAGGTGCTCGGCCATGTCGCTGGCGATGCTTGAGCTTCTTTGGCGGTCTTTCGTCGAGACATTGGTCATGACGGCGGCCGCCGGATTCGTTTCGCTCGCTCTCGGCCTGCCGCTCGGACTGTTGCTCGTCATGACCGATCGACATGGACTCGTCGAGCGGATATGGCTCAATCGGCTGATCGGCGCCGTCGTGAATGCGGCGCGATCCATTCCTTTCATTATTCTCCTGGTCGCGGCGATTCCGCTCACGCGATGGATCGTCGGCACGTCGATCGGCGTAGCGGCCGCGATCGTCCCCTTGTCGCTCGCAGCGATCCCCTATTACGCGCGCATCGCCGAGCTGTCCTTTCGTGAGGTCGACCAAGGCTTGATCGAAGCGGCGCGGGCAATGGGCGGCAGTCGTTGGACGATCATTTTCGACGTGCTGATCCCAGAAGCGCTGCCGGGCTTGACGAGCGGGTTCACCGTGACTCTCGTGACGCTGATCGGCGCCTCCGCCATGGCGGGCGCGGTCGGCTCGGGCGGGCTCGGCGATCTCGCCATACGTTACGGATATCAACGTTTCGAGACCAACGTCATGGTCGTCGTCGTCTTCGTTCTCATCGCGCTCGTATCCGCGCTGCAATGGGCGGGAGATAGGCTGGCTGCTCGGTTCGACAAAAGAAGTCGCGCGAATGCCGAAGCCTGACGATCCGCTCTGCGAGATCGAGCGCGCGCCGGCCCGCGGGTCGACGCGATGTCAATTAGTCGATCGTCCCGCCGCCCGAAGCTCCCCGTTTCTCCAATCGAGGTTCACGCATTTGACCGAGCCGGAAACCATCGCAGCGCAGGCCGTCGGCAGGATCGCCCCCTCCGTCGGCGCGCTCATCCCGCCCATCCATCCGTCGACGACCTTCGAGCGCGCGCCAGACAACAGCTTCCCGGAGGGGCGCATTTACTCGCGTCCAGACAACCCGACATATGCGGCCGCCGCTCAGACCTTGAACGCGCTGGAAGGAGGCGCGGAAACGCTTCTCTTCTCCTCCGGGATGGCGGCCGCGACGGCGGTTTTTCTCGCTTTGGACCCCGGCGATCATGTGATCGCGCCGAAGGTCATGTATTGGGCCTTGCGCGGCTGGCTCGCCGATTTCGCGACGCGCTGGGGCTTGCGCGTCGACTTCGTCGATCTAGCGGATGCGACTGCTCTCGAAGCCGCAGCGCGGCCCGGCGAGACACGTCTCGTCTGGGTGGAAACCCCCGCCAACCCGATGTGGACGATCTCCGATATCGCCGCGGCGGCGGCGATTGCCCATCGCGCAGGCGCGCGGCTCGCCGTCGACTCCACCGCGGCTTCGCCCGTGCTCACGCGGCCCTTGTCGCTCGGCGCCGATCTTGTCGTTCATTCGGCGACGAAATATCTGAACGGTCATTCGGACGTGGTGGCCGGCGCCGTCGTCGCCGCGCGACGGGACGAATTCTGGGATCGCATCCGCATGATCTCGGCGCGCAACGGCGCCGTGCTCGGGCCTTTCGAAGCCTGGCTTTTGCAGCGCGGCTTGCGCACGCTTTTCCTTCGCGTGCGCGCGCAGTCTCGGTCGGCGCTGGAGCTCGCCGAGCGGCTCGCGACGCATGAGGCCGTTTCCGAGGTTCTCTATCCGGGCCTCCCGGCGTTTCCGGGCCATGATGTCGCCCAGCGACAGATGCATGGCGGACACGGCGGCATGTTGTCCATTCGCGTGAGAGGCGGGGCGGCGGCGGCGATCGCGACCGCCGCGCAGGTGAGGATTTGGAAGCGCGCGACGTCGCTCGGCGGCGTCGAGAGCTTGATCGAGCATCGCGCCAGCGTCGAAGGTCCGGGAACGCCGGTTCCAGACGATCTGCTGCGCCTCTCGACAGGAATCGAATCCACATCCGATCTATTCGAGGACCTTGCCCGAGCGTTGGACAGCGCCGCGACGGGAGGCGCGGAACCCGTGTCCGTCTCCGCGCCATAGATCGGCGCGGCGCGTCTCGATCGATCGATCGATCGAAGCGGCGCCGGGCGGTCTTATCCGCGCAATTGCTTCACGAAAGGCCCGTGAAGCCGCAACGCAAGGCCACCTCAGCCCGCTGACCCGGATTCAGAGCCCTGCGGTCAAAGCGCGCTCAGTCGAGCACCACGCTCAACGTGCCGCCGTAGGTGACCGGCGGCATGCCGAGGGTGACAGAGGTCGGCGTGCTTCCGCTGCCGGGCGACCAAGACATGAAAGGCACCACATTGAAGAGGTTCTTACCCCAGAATGTCAGCCTGTAATGGTTGTCGCTGGTCTTCAAGCCGGCGCCGACGCTGAGATCGACATAGGGCCGGTTCCAATACTGAGCCACCGACCATGGATTGGTCAGCTGAATCTTATCCGTGTAGGCGACATTGAAATAGCCGAACGCGCTGATCGATTGTTCGGCCCACGGCCCCAGTCCCGAGCCGCTGAACACCGCTCCGAGAGGATGCTCGTAATTGGCTCCGGCCCTGAACGCCCATCTCGGAAGATTCGTCCAGCGTGTGTTGGACAGCGACATATACTGCGGCGCTTTGATGAAGCTGGCGGGCGCATTCGCAGGCGTCGACCATGCCCAGTCGCTCGGCGCGGGCGCTTGCGTATATTTGACCCAACGCGCGTCCGACAACGAGCCGGAAAAGGTGATCCATAGTTTCTCGATTGGGCTCCATCGTCCGTCGAATTCTACGCCGCGCATCCTCGCCTGCTCGGCGTTGCCGACATTGCTGACGGAAATCGGCGCGCCATTGGTGTCGTAGCTCGTCTTGCTTTGAACGACCTGAAAATTATATAGGTCCGTCCAATAGGCGGTCAGGTTGAGAAACAGGCGCTCATCCAGCCAGTTCGTCTTGACTCCCAGCTCATAATCCCACGACACCTCGGGCTTGTTGCCGAGCAGCGGAGCATGATCCACGAGGTAGTAAGTGCCGCCGCGGTTCACATAGATCGGACCTGTGCCCGTTATATTGACTGCCGAGGCTTTCTCTCCGCGGCCGACGAGACCGAACAAATTGATATTGTCGTTGTACCGGTATTCCGGGTTGACGAGCGCGGTGAGCATATTGCGGTATTTCGCCTGAGATCCGGTGTCGGACCAGCCCCAGCCGCCGGAAGCGATGATCGCCTGCTCCTGCTGGAAAGGCGAGTATTGGGCACCGTAATAGAGCGAGGGTTGATGGCGCGCAGACCCGCCCCTCCGCTCCCATGAATCCCTTATGCCGAATGTGATCGCCGCCTGCTCGTCGAAATGATAGGTCGCGTTGGCGTATCCGGCGGCCTGATGTGACGTCGCTTTGACGTACCACCAGTCCGCGACGCCGGGGAGAGCGGCCGGGAGGCTGTACCATTTCGTCGCATCGGCGCCGAAATCGGTATGGTGCATCTGGCTCAGCACGTCTTCCGCGAAACCGTAGAGCCCGACTTGCCACTCGAACGGCTGCCCCTTCGGCGAGGAGAAGCGCAGTTCCTGCGAACCCTGGCCGGCGTATGTATCCATCGAACCGCCGCGAATGGCGGCCAATTGGTTCCCATCGGAAAAGCCTCGCTCGAGGCCTCGCTCGAAACCATAGGCCGAGATCGACGTCAGCAGATAGTCGCCAATGCCGACGTTCAGCTCGTTCGAGACGGTGTAATTGCGCTGGGGGTCGGTCCCTTCGCGCGCCATGTACGGCTTATATGGATCGAAGGTGAGAACGGGCCGGCCGAGCCTGCTCGAGAAATTCTGAGCGTAGCTGGTCGCCGGAGCCGTGCCATTCGCATAAATGAGGCTCGAATTGCCGATCGGAATGGCGCTGCGAAAATAGTTCCGGTATTCGTTCGAGCTGGCGTAGTTGAAGATGAGACGGTCGCTTATCTCGTCCCCGACGAAAAGCAATTGGCCGCGTACGCCCCAACGATCGAAGTTGCCGTAGCCCGCGCCCGTGATTTGGTCGTGAATGAACCCGTTGTCCCGGTCGAAATATGCGGTCACGCGATAGGCGAGCGCGTCCTCGATGATCGGACCGGTGACGTTCACCTTTTCGGTCGTGCGGCCATAGCTTCCGTACGATGTCTCGAGTGTCGCCCGGCGTGTGAAGGACGGCGCCTGAGAGTGGATGACGACGCTGCCCATCGTCGTGTTCTTGCCGCCCGCCGTGCCCTGGGGGCCATAGGCGACTTCGAAAGACGATATTCCAGAGAAGTTCATCCACTGGAAGCCCGGCGCTTGCCAGAACACGTTGTCGAGCACGAATCCGGTCGCGGAATGCGCGCCGACCCCGGTGTTCGACCCGGCGCCGACGCCGCGGATCGACGCGAAGGACCATTGCGCAGTGCTGGTGTTCGGCCTGTAATTGGAGATCTTCAAGGCGAAGTCGTCGAGGGTCTGGAGCTGCTGCTCCTCTAACGTGTCCGCGGTGATGACCTTGATGGCGCGCGGCGCTTTCTGCGCCTGCGCTTCGCGCCGCGCCCCCGCTTCGTCGCCCTGCACGAACACATCCCCGACCTGCGCGTCCTGCGCGAGCGCCGGCGCGTTCGCGCCCACCAACAACGAGCCGCCGAGCAGCGTATAGGGGGCCAACGACGCACAAGAGAACAACCACCGCCTGAATGCCATTGACCTGACGCCCCACTCCGTGTGCCAAAAACACAGTTTATCGAGCGGAAATAGCGACTCACTTACGTAGTGGCAAGCCAAAGCGGCGCGCTTGCCGGCGGAAGCGTGGCGTAAATGAATAATTATCGAACACTGTGGCCCATTTGCAACAGCGCCAGACCGGATCTCGAGCGAGTGCGCGCATCCCTACGTTCGGGGTGTTTCGCCAAGCCGCAGTTTTACATTGTATCTCAGGATTTTGCCGCAGATGGCATGATCCCGGCGCGGCGAATGCGCGCCAGGCCGCAACTGTGACAGAGACTTTCTCCTCGAAATTCGTATGTCGCAAAATTAGATGTCGCTATTCGCGCCTGTCCAAGCTCATGCCAGCGGACCACCCTCGCCGAACTCGGCTTGACAGCTGTATCACAGCTATACATCATATTAATATGATAGGATTAATATACTAAAGGATTCCCGATGGTCCGCTCAGTGTCCGGCGTCGCGACGAAAATGCGATTTCGTATCATGTCCAGCGCGTCCAGCCTCGCCTATATGGCGACGGCCGCTGTGGCTTTGTCGATGCAACTCGGCGGGTCTCGCGCTGAGGACGCTCCGGCTCCGGCTGCGGTGAACGTCCAAGTGGGCGATGTCGTCGTCCCCGGCGAGGACGACGACGGGGGCGAGACCTCGCGTCCCGTCATGGATGCGCAGAAAAAACCGAAGTCGATCGTCGTCGTCGATCCCAAGACGATCGAGCGTCAGAACATCAACCGCCTCGACGAATTGCAGCAGCTCGTCCCAAGCTACAACATAGCGTCGAACGGCCGGGTGATCGACGGTCGAGCATCGATACGATCGATCGGCATCCAGGCCTCGGGAGAGGCTCCGACAGGCTATGTCGTCGACAATGTATTTTGGAGATATCAAGGCTTCCAATGGCTCGACCTTTTCGACGTGGCGTCCTTCGGAGTCGCCTACGGCCCACAAGGGACGGCCGGCGGCAAGAACACGTCGGCCGGCGCCGTCATCATCCGCAACCAATTGCCGTCGTTCACGAGGCAGGCGGCGACCGAGACCAATTTCGCCAATTACAGCCGCGTCATCGAAAAAGCCACAGTCACCGGTCCCATCATCGACGACACGCTCGCCTATCGCATCAGCTACTATATGGATAAGGGCGATGGCTGGAATCGCGATCCGGTGAGCGGCGCCGGCTATAAGAACACTGACCGCTGGGCCGTGCGTGGACAGTTGTTCTATGTCGGCGACAATTTCTCGGATCGGCTCATCTTCAATTACGGCGCATCTCACGAGTACAGCAATTACCCCGCCGTGGCGTTCTCCGACTCGTTTATGGTCTACGCCAATGGAACACGTCCGAGCTCGACTTTCGTGCAGAACGTCTGGAGGATCGGCAAGCCGATCATATCCCTCGACCCATACCATCCCGCGATTGCGCGCCAGGGCGTCGAACCTGTGAGAAACATCACCGTTTCCAACGAGCTCAACGTAAGCGTCGGCGAGAACATTTTGACCTCGATTTCCGCCTATGGCTTCCACCGCGACGAGCAGCCGTTTTTCCAAGACGGACAGCTGCTGGAATTGTGGCGCGCCGGCATGAACACCTATGTCGGCCAAGGGTCTCAGGAGTTTCGGCTGGCCTCGCCCAAGGACCAGCCGCTCGAGTGGACGACCGGCCTCTACTTCTTCTATGACGATTTGCACAATCAGATGCACCATACGCAATTCGGCGTCGATGCGGCCAAATGGCTGAACCGGCCGGCCGCGCTGCCCGGCGTCCAGGATTGGTGGTACACGACGATCCGGGACTTTCAATTCGCCGCTTTTGGACAGGCGACTTGGCATGTGGACGAGCAATTGGCGGTCACTCTCGGTCTGCGCGACAGCTACGAGATTACCGGCGGCGCAGTGTGGCATCTCAACCGCTATTATCCCAACGTGTCGCTCGCCGATCAGGATCAGGCGGTCATCGTGGCGAGCAACTATGGAGGCGTTCAAGACAGCGGCTACCAATCGAAATATCTCAACCATGTGACGGCGGTAATCAATCCGCAATATCAAGTGAACGAGAATCTCCTCCTTTATGGGCTCCTTGGGCGCGCCGAGAAGGGCGCCGCGGCCAATTCCTCCAATGCGCTCTACACGACAAATCCGAAAACCGGGCTGCGAGAATTCTTGCGCTTTCCGCCGCGTTTCGCCAAGCCCGAGGTCTCATGGGACTATGAGCTCGGCTTCAAGTCGAACTGGCTCGACAATCGGCTGTTCTTCAACGCCAACCTCTATTGGAACGACTTCTACAAATTCCAGACGAACATTGTCGATTCATCGGGCGTCGACGCGCTCGGCTCGCCCGTCGCCGTGTCCGTGCTCGGCAACGCCGCTCACGCCCGTGTGCGCGGCGTCGAATTCGATGGACGCTGGAGTCCTGTCGAGCGGCTATGGCTCAATTTCAACGCCGCATTTACAGATGCCCGCTGGGTGTCCTTCCCGGACGCGCCGCCGCCGGCGGATTGGAGTTGGTCCGGCGGCGACGTCGCCGCGCCCAAAGCATTGTCGCTCTCCAACACGCGCTGGACAGGCGTGCCACTCTGGACGTTCAATGTCGGGGCAAATTATGAGCAGCCTCTCGGAGCGATTTTCGCCGATCTCGGCGATTTGTCCGCCCTTGGAATTTTTGGCGAATGGGCATCGCGACCGATCACGGCCTTCGGCTATTTCAACGTCAATTGGCGCGACAAGACGCAGCTGACCAATCCATGGTCCATTCTGCAATATTGGCAAGGTAGCTACGCGATCGTGAACGCGGGCGTCGGCATCCGCACTGACGATAGTCGATACAGCCTCACCTTCTGGGCCAAGAACATCGGGGACGAGCGTCCCTTTTCCTCATGGGATCCAGGAACCGCCAGCACCCCCGCGACCGTCGGCGTGGCGCGTTGGCCAGCGACCTTCGGCGGCTCCTTTCGCGTAAAGCTCCTGTGAGCACGGCCCGATGCGCCGCTTCGATCATCGCGGGCTCGGGATCGCTGCCGACGACCTCGTTTGATCGATGTCGCCAGCGCTCCGGTCGCCAGCTCGGTCGTCTGCTCGGCATTGATATGCCCAAGTCCCGGGCGTGCGCTCCACCACCCGGCTCTTGTTGCTGGTTTCCACAACATCACATGAGATGGCGCTCCCTGATGCTGTCGCGGCTATCACGATACCTCCCGGCCGCCGCTACGCCCCATGGGATCTGAGGCTAGCCGGTCGAAATGATTGTTCACGACGTGGCATTAGCGCAACAGTCCTGATGAATTTCATGGCTTTTGTTCAGAGGGGGCGTCAAATGTTGGCCAAATCATCGAAAGATCGCTACTCTGATCCTCTCGGCCAAGCTCGGCGGAAGCAGATGGTGACATTCTAGTGCCGATCGTGTTCCATCGCGCGCTTGCGGTCCTCATGGCGATGCTGCTGCTCGCTATGGGACGAGCGCATGCGCTCCACACGCACAGCACGTCGCCGATTGTCGACGCTAGCGCTCGGCATTGCATCCAACAGAATGGACACGTCCCGCAACCTTCGTCCGACGAGCGTGAATCCGGCGCCGGCTGCCTTCTCTGCGAAATCTGCGATATACTCCCTTTGCTGGTTTCGCAGGCGTTGGTCTTCGATCTCACGCCAGACCATGATCGACATCCGCCGGTCGGCGCGACGACGTCGCATTCTCCTGCTACGGCGTTTTCCGCGAATAGGGCCCGTGCTCCTCCATCGCCTCTCCGTCTTCGCGTCACATTGAACGCGCCGTTCAACTGAGTTTAGCCATTTCTGTCGTGGCGGTTCGCTTCGTTCGCGAATGCCGCGCCGCCCTGCTGTCTGTTAGACGGTCATAAGGGAACACTCCAATGCTCAAAATTCTTCTCTCGCGATCCGCGAGCGCGACGGCGCTCGTTCTTGCGGCCAGTGCACAAAACGCCCATGGTCAGGAAAGCCTGCCGACGATCGAAATCGGCCGCAACGCCGTCGAGGCTCGGCGCGCCAACGCTTCCCCGACATCCAAAGACGCAGTGCGCGACGCTCCCGTCACATCGTCGAGCACGAGAGGCTTCGATGCGCAGGACGTGGCTTCGCGCTCCTATTCCCAACCGGCAGAAGCGCTGGAGATCGATCCGGGTCTGATCGTCGCGCAGCATTCCGGCGCCGGCAAAGCCAATCAATATTTTCTCCGCGGCTTCGCGCTCGATCATGGCTATGATATCGGCCTGACGATCGACGGGATGCCGATCAATCAAGGCTCGCACGTTCACAGCAATGGCTACGCCGACGCCAATTTCATCATTCCCGAGCTGTTTGGCGCGGTCGACGTCCGCAAGGGGCCATATTTCGCCGACGAAGGAATTTTCTCCTCCGTCGGCTCAATCCGCATGCAATATGTCGACAAGCTTCGCGAAGGATTGCTATCGGCCTCTGGCGGCATGTTCGGCTATGGCCGCTTGCTCGGTGCCAAATCCTTCGCGATCGGCGATGGCGAGCTGTTAGCCGCCCTCGAGCTCAACAACTATAACGGCCCTTGGGAGCGTCCCGACGAACAGCGCAAGATCAATGGCGTGCTGCGATGGAGCCAGGGCACCCAGGAGAATGGCCTGTCGATCACGGCAATGGCGTTCTCGAACCATTGGTTCGGGACCGATCAGATTCCGATGCATGACGTCGCTTTGGGTCTGATGTCGCGCTGGGGCACGCAGGATCCGTCCGATGGCGGCAATGCGACGCGCTACAGTCTTTCGGCGCGGTGGAGCCAGAGCAGCGCGAGCGACTTCTCTCGCGTCGAGGCTTTCGCCATTCGCGAGACGACCAACCTCTATGACGATTTCGTCTACAATCTCGCCAATCCGCTTCCATTGAACGATCAGACGCATCAGTTCGATCGTCGCACCGTGCTCGGCTTCAACGCCGTTCACGGCTGGAAATATAATGTCGCCACGATCCCGGTCGAAACGCGGGTCGGCGCCCAGACCCGCTTCGATGCGATTCGCAACGGCTTCGGCGACTCCTATCTGCGAAACCAATACGACTCGATCCGAGACGACTACGTCAAGAATTACACCCACGCGCTCTGGACGGATACGACTGTGCGTTGGACGCCCTGGTTCCGGTCGACCGTCGGTTTCCGGCTCGATTATGTCCACGGCGCGGTCGACACTGTCCTCAATCCGCTATATGCGCCGGGATGGTTCGCCGGAGCGCCCAACCTCATCGGATCGGCCAACGACGGCGAGCTCGGCCGCGTGTTCACGAGCCCGAAGGCCGGCTTCGTATTCGGACCATTCCACGAGCTCGGAAATTCGGAATTCTTCGTCAATTTCGGCGAGGGGCTGCGAGAGGAGGACATACGCGGCGCATTGGCGCATTGGGATCCCGCCGTCGGGAGCTACGGCCCGAATGTGCAGCTGCTGACGAAGACGCGCGGCGCCGAAGCGGGCGTGCGCGCCAAGCCGATCGAGGGACTGGACACGTCACTGAGCCTGTTCTGGCAGGATTTCGATGCGGAGAACACTTTCTCGGGCGACGCCGGCGTGACGACCTACGGACGTCCCGGTCGGCGGCTCGGCTTCGAATGGACCGGCGACTACTCGATCGCGTCCTGGGCGCACGCCTACGGCGAAGTAACCGGAACTCATGCGCGCTTCCGCGGTTCGGACGCGGTCCAGAAGGCGACCTATCTTCAGCTCGTGAACAATGACGCCGGGGATCCGCTCTACCCGCTCAATCTACCGGGCAACGCGCCCGGGAATTATCTGATGCTCGCCCCGGTCTGGGTCGCTAAGGCCGGCGTCGAGCTCGGCGAGAAGACAGGCTGGTTCGGCGGTCTCTATTACCGCTACTTCGGCTCGCGTCCGCTCACCGAGGACGGTCAAATCAGATCATCGGCGACCGCCTCGTTGAATGCGCGCGCCGGATATCGTTTCGATAATGGCTGGAAAATTCAGCTCGACGCATTCAACGTCACGAACCAGCGTTCGAGCGCGATCGACTACGGCTACGGCGCCTTCGGACGACAGGATTATCTCCTGTTTCCGGGATATGCGGGCGGTAGCATCGGAATCATGGATCGCCATTTCAAGCCGCAAGATCCGCCGGCTGTTCGCGTGACGCTGAGCGGTCCCCTGACGATCTTGGACTCCGCGTCGGCGCTCGGACCAAAATAGGGGAGAAAAGGCGACCCATCACGACTCCAAGACGCCGGGCGGTCGACGCCCGGCGTGATCATGCGGCAGCGCCTGGCGTTCGGCCCGAATGACATCGAGCGAGGCTCTGCTCACCTGAGAGAAGGCTCGCTCTCGATTTTCGCGGCGGCCTGCCGAAAAATCGCGACAAACGCCTCGAGTTCCGCCGGCGAGAGATCCGAGATCGCCGCGTAAGCGCGATGCTTCTCCTTCCAGACGACGACGGGATAGCCTTCCATCATGCGCAGCGAAGGCGTTTCTGGATAATTCACCGACCGAGGCTGCAGCTCCGCGACGGAAACGAGATGCTCGCGCCTCTTGTAGACCAGCGTCGGCGCGGGCGTGGCGCCGATGATGTCGATCCTCGCGCCGGCGAGCGGAAATCCCTCGGCCGCGAGATCGACGACGGTGACGGCGAGCGGCAGCTTGCCAGCGAGCCAGGGCTTTACCGTATGACGGTCGCTCGACGCGACATCTACCGGCTGCCCCGATATCTGGCTCCGCATATGGCCTGCGACGACATAGGGCGTGAAGCGATCCGGCGCGGCGAACTCCTCGGCGAGATGCTGCAGCCCGACCGTCGCCACGATCGTCGCGGCGATCGACGCCGCATAGACGCCCCATGTCCGCGGCGGCGTTAGACGATGTCGCGCCGCCCTCGCTCCCTGCGCGCTCGAAGCCCCTATCTGCTCCTGCAAGCGCGCCCGCAACGCCGCCGGCGCCGCCTCGCGCGGGGCGTGACGGCGCAATGTCTCCCGCAACGCCGCGAGCCGCGCCCGATCTCCGCGGGCGCCCGCGTCCTCGGACAAAAGGCGCTCGGCCTCGAGCGCGCTCGCCGCATCCAGCTCCTGGTCGAAGTCGGCTTGCAAAAAAAGCACGCGATCACGATTCTGGTCTTTGCTCATTGCGGCGCTCTCCCCAATCGCTCGATCAAAAGCGCGCGCGCCCGCGCGAGGCGCGACATGACGGTGCCGATCGGCGCGCCCGTGGCGCTGGCGATCTCGCGGTAGGACAAACCATTGATCTCGCGCATGACGAGCGCCTCGCGAAACGGGATAGGCAATGAAGCGATCGCTGCGGCGACGCTGCGTCGATCTGCGGCCTCGATCAGCGCCGCCTCGGGAGACGCCTCTTCGGACATGGACGAGGCGCCGTCTTGGACTTCAGCGTCCTCGGCCACGCCCACGAGAACGAGGTCGCGGCGCCGATTCTTCGCGAGCCAGGTGAAGGCCGCGTTGCGTGTGATCGACAGCAGCCAGGCGCGCGGATGCTCCACCTCGGCGCCGTCGAGCGCGGAG